>CAIOYQ010000169.1 GCA_903862505.1 uncultured Bacteroidota bacterium | reverse complement strand
GCACCTCAGTTACAACAAATGAAATCTAAGTTTGTTGCTAAATATGATATGGATGGGAAAAAGGCTATGGAATGGAGACAATTATGGTGGCAGGAAGGTTTACCAAACAATTGGACCTACGCATTTTACCACGACATTCAGTATCCAACCTACCAACATAATCCTCCGATTAAATAAAGCTTCGTATTAAAGCGCTTAGCAAGAACTATGTTTAGTGTCATTAATGCCGCTAGCAACTCCGTATAGTTTATTCTAATAAAAATCTGCGCTATACGGGCGCTTTTGTGTCCTTCCATTTCCATAAATGCAAACAGGCATAGGTTTTATAGGGTGCCCATTTTTCTGAACGCTTTAGCATTTTTAATTGTAAATCTTTTTTAGTTTCAAATTGAATATTAAACAGTTTAATCATGGCCTGCTGAATACCCAAATCATCCACGGCGAAAACATTTTCATGTCCTAAACTAAACATGAGTAACATTTCTACCGTCCACCTTCCTACCCCTTTTATCTGAGTAAGCAATTCAATTACAGCTTCAGGTTCCATTTTATACAATTGCTTATCCGTGATTTTTTGATCCAAAAAAAACTGGGCTACGTTTTTTACATATGCCACTTTAGCATTACTCAAACCAATACTTCTTAAAACAGTAGGATCCATAGCCATCACTTGCTCACAAGAAGGTTCCTTTCCTTGATACAAATCCAAAAATCGATCAAAAATAATCTTAGCTACCTTAGTGCTTAATTGTTGACTGATGATACTTGCTATTAAACGAATGGCAGTGTTCTTTCGGCGTTTTAAAATATGGGTATCCTCCTTTAACAAGGGGGCTAATTTAATATCTTGCTTTAATTGCAATTTATAACTCATGCCACAAATTAGGGAGATTTATTTATTTATCTTAACTTTTGACTCAATTCAAAAAAGCAATATGAAAAAATATCTTTTATTATTAGGTGTCCTGGTGTCGCAAATTGTGAATGCGCAAACAACCAATACAACTAAAAGCGCGCGCGATATATCCATTGTATATGAACAAGAGCAAGCCAATATCAAAGCCATTCAAGCAATCCTTGACAATCAAATCACTGCCTGGAACAAAGGGGATATAGATGCCTTTATGGTAGGTTATTTAGAAAGTGATAGTCTTGTTTTTATTGGAAAATCAGGGCCGACATATGGTTATCAAAATACCTTGGCCAATTATAAAAAAGGCTACCCAGATACTAGTCATATGGGTAAATTGAAGTTTGAAATTATAAATATGAAACCATTAGGTACTAATTATTATTTTATTATTGGCAAATGGTTTTTAAAGAGAACAGTAGGTGATCTTAACGGGGTATACACCCTGGTGTTTAGAAAAACAAAAGATGGTTGGAAAATTATATCCGATCATAGCAGCTAAATTCTACTATGTCTTTTCGAAGATTTAATGCCACTAATCTAAGCTTTGCTTATTGTTAGCTGCTGCTTTTAAGATACGATCAAATTGTTCGGGAGTAAGGTCGTTGTAGAAATAATAAATGGGATCTACTTTCGTTCCTCTTTTAATGACCTCATAATGACAATGCGGGCCGGTACTTTTTCCTGTACTTCCTACATATCCAATTACTTGTCCTCTGCTAACAGACTGTCCAGTTTGTGTATTCACTTTAATCATATGACCATATAAGGTTTGATATCCAAACCCATGATTAATCACTACTTTATTTCCATATCCATCTGGACTAAACCCTGCGGCTTCAACTACTCCATCGGCAGTCGCATAAATGGGCGTACCCGATGGCGCTGTAAAATCCATGCCTTGGTGCATTCTTATATTCTTATAAATAGGATCCGTTCTGTATCCGAAACTACTACCAATTCTGTTTAAGTCCTTATTACTTATTGGCTGTATGGCTGGAATGGCTTTTAATAATTTCTCTTTATTTTTTACCATATTATTAATCTCTGCATAAGAACTGTCTTGAAAGGCAACCCTTAAACTAAGTCGGTTCAACTGACTGGCCATATTATCGGTCAATTCCGTACTCGTTAAATTTTGAATACTTAGTATTTCCTTCTTCGCTTCCATTTGTTTTAACCTTGCACTATCCGGAATGGGGTCAGCTTCAAAAATAGAACGGTATACGTCATTGTCCCTATTTTCCAATTCAACCATCTGAAGCTCTAATTGCTTTACACGATCTTGCAAAACACTATAATTAGCTTTGAAAGATTCATTTTGTTGACGCAATAGTTTTTCCTTGGGAGAATCTACGTACTGAAAAATAAGGAGTACAATAATAATGGCAGTGATTAAGGAAGCAAGCACAAATCCAAAGGTTTTTAAAAGGCGCACACGTAAGGGAACCTCCGCTTTTTCAAATCGAAGGGTGTGGGTATTAAAGAAATATTTGATTTTCTTCATTTCGCTTGCCTGATTATTGGATCTAAATCATTAAAAAAGAGCCTATTTCCTTACCTTTGAAGCTCCTTAAAAAACTTTACAAATATAGCTTTTTAAGGAAGAAATAGCTTAAAATTCCGATACATGATGACCAGTTCAGAAATTAGACAACAGTTTTTAGATTTTTTTGCATCCAAAGGACATGCCATTGTTCCTTCTGCACCTATTGTAATTAAAAACGATCCGACATTACTTTTTACCAATGCCGGCATGAATCAGTTTAAAGATTTTTTCTTGGGTAATCAGGCGCCTACACATCCAAGAATTGCGGATACCCAAAAATGCTTACGCGTTAGTGGAAAGCACAATGACTTAGAAGAAGTGGGTGTGGACACCTATCATCATACCATGTTTGAAATGTTGGGCAATTGGAGTTTTGGAAATTATTTTAAACCAGAAGCCATTGAATGGAGTTGGGAATTATTAACTAAGGTGTATAAATTAGATCCTGCCCGTTTATATGTATCTGTATTTGAAGGAGATCCTGCAGAAAATTTACCTTCCTCTAGTATCGCATTAGAAGAATGGAGGAAATGGGTGACTGATGAAAAAATTATTTACGGTAATAAAAAAGATAATTTTTGGGAAATGGGTGACACAGGTCCTTGTGGCCCTTGTAGTGAAATTCATGTGGACATGAGATCGGAGGAAGAAATTGCAAAAATATCGGGTAGAGATTTAGTGAATAAGGATCATCCTCAGGTGATAGAAATATGGAACAATGTATTTATCCAATATAATCGTAAGAAAGACGGTAGCCTAGAACCCTTACCTGCTAAGCATGTGGATACCGGTATGGGCTTTGAAAGATTAGTGCGCGTGATTCAAGGAAAGAAAAGCAATTATGATACCGATGTATTCACGGGTACCATAGAATTAGTTGCACAAATTACTGGAAAGAACTATGATTTTAGTGATACAAAAGAAGCAGTTGCTTTTAGAGTGATTGCAGATCATATTCGCGCCATTGCCTTCACTATTGCCGATGGTCAATTACCTTCCAACACAGGTGCTGGTTATGTAATTAGAAGAATATTAAGAAGAGCAGTAAGATATTATTATTCCTATTTGGATTATAAGCATCCTTTGTTACATCAATTAATGCCAACCCTTGCAAAACAATTTGAAAATGTATTCCCAGAATTAAATGCTCAATTAGAATTTGTAAGTAAAGTTGTAAAAGAGGAGGAAGAAGGATTTTTAAGAACCTTGGAAAAAGGACTAAAAAGAATGGATGATATTATTGGGTCACATAAAAAGGGTTCAAGCATTGAAGGCAAGTTAGTATTTGAATTATTTGACACTTTTGGATTTCCTGTTGACTTAACCCGATTGATTGGAAGTGAAAATGAATTAGAAGTAGACGAAGCTGGTTTTGAAAATGAAATGCAACAACAAAAAGATCGAAGTAGAGCAGCTACTGCAGTAGATACCGGAGATTGGATTTTAGTGGGCGAAGATGTACCAACTCAATTTATTGGCTATACGCAAACACAGGCCGATACCAATATCGTCAAATATAGAAATGTAAAAGCCAAAGGAAAAGAGGGTTACCAATGGATTTTAGCGACCACTCCATTTTATGCAGAAAGTGGAGGTCAGGTGGGTGACAAAGGAACATTCACTTTTGAAGATGGTTCTGTGATTGCTGTTACGGATACTAAAAAGGAAAATAATTTATTCATTCATTTTACAGATAGCTTACCTAAAACTATCGGGACTAAAGTGAAAGCGAATGTAGATGAAACCCTAAGAGCGAATACCACCAAGCATCACTCTGCAACACATTTATTACATGCTGCATTAAGAAGCGTTTTGGGACACCATGTAGCACAAAAAGGAAGCTTGGTAAATGCCGAACAATTACGTTTTGACTTTTCTCATTTTGCAAAAATGACGGATACCGAAATTGCCTCTGTAGAAAAAATAGTGAATGATAAAATTAAAGAAAACGTACCCGTAGTAATTAATGAAATGAGTAAAGACGATGCGATTGCATTCGGTGCGATGGCTTTGTTTGGTGAAAAATATGGTAATAAAGTACGGGTAGTGATTATGGATCCAGCCTACTCTATTGAATTGTGTGGGGGTACCCATGTAGGTCATACCGGCGAAATTGGAAACTTTATTTTAAAAGCAGAGGCTTCTGTAGCAGCGGGTGTCAGAAGGATTGAAGCAGTGGTGGGTGCGGCTGCTTCAAAATACTTAACACAAGTAAATGAAAAACTGCATAAACAAATTATACAGTTAACAGAAGCTTGCGCAGGAATTGCGGCAAAAATGAATACTCAATTCACAGCACCTGAATGGAATGAAAACTCAAGCGTAGATGTATTGAATGATACCATTGCAGCGCTTCAAGGAAGTCAGAAAGAATTAAGTAAAAAATTAGAGAGCCAAGAGGCCTTATTATTAAATGAATTATTTGAAACCCATCAACAATCATTTGTAACCATTAATGATATTCACTTCATGGGTGTTCATTTAAAAATGAGCAATGCCGAAAATTTAAAAAAACTAGCACAACAACTTGGCGCGTTACATACAACATCGGTGGTTGTATTGACTGCAGAATCTGGGGGTAAAGCGAATATCGCATTATCCATTAGCGAAAACTTAGTGACTAGTAAAAACTGGCAAGCCCCTATAATTATTAAAGAGAAAATAGCGCCGCTTATTAAAGGGGGAGGTGGTGGTCAAAAAACACTGGCCACAGCAGGTGGTCAGGATGCAACACAATTAGATAAAGTTCTGGATATCATTAAAAATATGATTACTTAATAGTATTTTTAATATAATTATTTGATAATCAAGGCCTTAAATTTTCATTTTGAAGTTTAAGGCTTTTTTTGATGGCTAAATTTTTTTAGAAAATTAACATTTGCGAATTAATTCGTAGTTAAAATATTTTCATACATTTGCCCTACCAATTAATTCGTATAAATTTTATCTATGAAAAAAATAATGCTAGGAATGAGCCTGCTTGTCATAATGCAATGCACGCTAAATGCACAAGAAGTGGTGATTAGAAAAGATAGTAAAGACACTACAAAACCAATGGTGGTGGTTGATGGTGTGGTAACAGATCAATCAAAATTGAATAGCATGTCCCCCAATGATATTCAATCCGTAAACGTATTGAAAGGCACGTTGGCTAAAGATAAGTATGGCGAGCAAGGTAGTAATGGTGTTATTGAAATTACTTCTAAGAAAAAAGCAAAGGCTGGAAAATTAGAAAGTACTGAAAACATGACGGTTGTGATAAATGGTGACCAAGTTACTATTAATGGAGTGCCTGCCGATAAAAATGATCCAAGAATTATTAGAAGAGGGAAAGTGATCATTACGAAAGGAGATAAAGGTGGAGAAACCATCATCATAAATGGCGACAGTGGTAGAAACAATAATATTGAATTAGAGGAAATTGAATTGGGAGCTGAAGACATGATAGCCCCTCCGCCTCCCCCACCTCCAATGAATACGGCATTCCTCGGGGTCATGACCGAAGCAGCAGAAAATACAAAGGGTGCAATTATCAATTCAGTTTCAGAAGCGAGTCCCGCTCAAAAAGCAGGATTAAAAGAAAAAGATATCATTACAAAATTAAACGATAAAATAATTGATGGCCCTAACACATTGTACGAAGCCGTGGGCGAATTTAAACCGGAAGAGAAAGTAAACATTACATATTTAAGAGAGGGGAAGGAAAAGAAGACAACTGCTGTTTTAGAAAAAAATAAAAATGTTGCATCCAATAATAATATCTATTTCAACGCACCCAATGGTATGATGCCTAATAATTTGCGAAGAGGTTTCAGCATTAGCCCATCCAATGATTTTAATTTTGAAATGCCAGAATTGCGAAGCTTGGACGGTTTAACAGGTCAGTTGAACAGAAAACCAAAATTAGGTATCTCTATTGAAGATCTTGAAACCGGCGAGGGTGTAAAAGTGAAAAGTGTAAATGAAGCATCCCCAGCTGAAAAAGCAGGATTTAAAGCAAATGATATTATTGTAATGTTTGATGATAAAAAAGTAACTGACGTGAATGACCTTAAATGGGAATTCATTCAAGAAGGTCAAACTTTAAAATTTACAGTACAACGAGGTGGAGAGAGAAAAAATATTGAAGTTAAAATTCCAAAAAAACTAAAAACCGCTGATTTATAAAAGCGGAAATCTAAATCATATAACATTTTTATAAAAAAGCCCTCTAGTCACACTGGAGGGCTTTTTTATGCCCCTGGGATAATGGGGTAAAATGCCCCTTTTCTTGTACTTTTGCAATATGTTGAACATGGGAAAATACGAAGCAGTTATTGGTCTTGAAATACACGCACAATTGTCTACCGAAAGCAAATTGTTTTGCGGTGATGCCACTCGTTTTGGAGCAGCCCCTAATGCTCATGTAAGTCCAATCACCTTGGGTCATCCAGGCACTTTACCCAAGACAAATACCAAGGCGATAGAATATGCAATAAAAATGGGATTGGCTTGCGGATGTAACATTGCACAGGAAAACTATTTTGCACGTAAAAACTATTTCTACCCCGACTTACCAAAAGGATATCAAATTTCTCAACACACCACTCCAATTTGCGTAGGTGGCAATATTGTCATCAATACAGCCAATGGTGAAAAAAGTATACAATTAAATAGAATTCATTTAGAGGAAGATGCCGGCAAAAGCATTCATGATATTTCCCCTATCAATACTTTAATTGACCTTAATCGTGCAGGCACCCCTTTAATTGAACTAGTCACTGAGCCATGCATACATTCCGCAGAAGATGCATTTTTATTTGTAACAGAAGTGCGTAAGCTAGTTCGTTGGCTAGCTGTTTGTGATGGGAATATGGAAGAAGGTAGCTTAAGATGTGATGCCAATATCTCGATTCGATTAAAAGGTGACCCTGTTTTAGGCACCAGGGTAGAAGTAAAGAATTTAAACTCTATCCGTAATATTAAAAAAGCAATAGAATTTGAAATTGAGCGACTCATTCAATTAATAGAAACGGGTGGCACTATTATTCAGCAAACTAGGAGCTTTGATGCAAGCAATGACACAACATTTTCGATACGAGACAAGGAAGACGCCAATGATTATAGATATTTCCCCGATCCTGATTTAGCCCCTTTTCATTTAACCGATGAATACATTGCCTCCATTAAAGCAGCCTTACCAAGCTTACCAAACGAATTAAAAGCAGCATGGAAAGTAGCCTTTGGATTGTCGGCATATGATACCGAACAATTGTGCGAGCATAAAGGAGAAGCTGATTTTTTTATCAAACTCACTCAACAAACAAAGCATTATAAAGCAGCAGCTAATTGGATGCTTGGCCCTATCCGAGCCTATTTAAATGAAAAAGCGCTAGGGTATTCGGATATAGAGGGCTCCCTGCCTTATTTAGTGGAACTTTTTAATTTAGTGGAAGCGGGGCAACTCAATTTTTCGGTGGCTAGCAATAAAGTGTTTAAAGCCGTCATGGAACAGCCCCAATCACCCAGCGAATATGCTAAGGCAAATAATTTAATTCAAACGCAATCCAGCGAATCCATTGCAAATTGGATTGACGAAGTACTAAGCGCAAATCCAGAAAAAGTAGCTGAATATAAGAAAGGGAAAAGGGGATTAATTGGATTATTTGTGGGTGAAGTCAAAAAGAAAAGTAAGGGAACGGCTGATCCCCAAAAAACAACTCAACTATTAGAACAAAAATTATCATCTTAAATTTCAAATATGAATCGTAAAAATATCTTATGCGTGGTTTTATTTAGTATTGTGACCTTTGTGTCCTGTTCACAGAAAAACACTGAAGCACGTTATTCTATATCCGGCACTATTCAAAATGCTGGTAAACAAAAACTTATTTTACAAGAACTCAAGTTTGAAAATGGTGCGAATGTTACTTTAGATACAATTACATTAAATGAGGATGGAAAATTTAATTTTAGTTTTTTGGCAAAAGAAGAAGGCTTATATCGTTTAGCCATTGAAAATGAATATGAAAATGGATTTGAAATATTACTCATCAATGATGAGAAAAATATTCAAGTGAACGCAGATCCTAATAATTATGAATCCTATACTATTAAAGGGTCAAAAGGGAGTGAAGCTTTGAATCAATTCCTTAAAGCATATAGAATCAAAGACGAATCATTCTTTGCAACCGTAGATAAACTACAAGGATTACAAAAGACAAACGGAGATCCTGCAAAGATTGATCAAACCCAAAAAGAACAGTTTTTGAAAATTACCGATATCAACAATTATATTCAAAAATCTTTGACTGAAAACGATAATCCTATTGTCATCCAATATATTTTAGGAGTAAGCCTTCGTTCCATGGAAACTTCTCAGGTGTTGGCCTATGCAAAAGCAGCAGCGGAAAAAACAAAATCTGCTTTGTTGGCAAAATTTGTAGCTACTTTAACCAATCAAATACAAGCGAATACAACATCAACCCCATTGTCTATTGGACAACCTGCACCAGAAATAGCCATGTCGGATGCGACGGGAAAAATAATTACATTAAGTAGTTTAAAGGGGCAATATGTATTAGTGGATTTTTGGGCGAGTTGGTGTGGCCCTTGTAGAGCAGAAAATCCAAATGTGGTGAGTGCCTTTGAGAAATATAAGAATAAAAAATTCACGGTGCTTGGCGTATCCTTGGACGACAATAAAGCCGATTGGCAGGCTGCAATAATTGCAGACAAATTAAATTGGCAACATATCAGCGATTTGAAAAAATGGGAAAGTACCGTTATAAGCACCTACCAATTTAGCGGCATACCATACAATGTGTTGATAGACACCAACGGTATTATCATTGCTAAGGAACTAAGAGGACAAGCTTTGCAAGACAAATTGGCAAGCATACTTAAATAAGGGCATTACATTATTTTCCTTGCTTAATAAACGTTTTTATCAAGGCCGGTAACAATATTAAGTTTGTTAAAGTACTTACTACAAGTGTTAAGGATGTTAACCAACCCAAGGCTTTGGTTCCACCAAAATCACTAAAGCAAAAAATAACAAACCCTGCCACCAATACCAAGGAAGTATATATAATACTAATTCCTGTATGCTTTATAGTTTGAACCAAGGTAATATTCACTTGATTGTTTAAATGGGGTAACTCTTGTTTATAGTTTACTAAAAATCGGATGGTTACATCAATAGCAATTCCCAGGGCAACACTAAAAACCAATACAGTAGAAGGTTTTAGTGAAATGCCTAACCACCCCATCATACCCGCCGTTATTAATAAGGGTACCAAATTGGGTATTAATGAACACATTAGTATGGGAAAAGATCGGAATAAGAAAATCATACATAAGGCAATTAATAAGAATGCCCAGAATATAGATTCACCTAACCCTTTTACAATAAAATTACTGCCTTCTAAAAATGTTACACTACTTCCTGTGATCACAATATTGTATTTGCTAGAATCAAAAATAACCTTTGTGGCACTATCTACTTTTTTCAAGAAAACAGGCAATGCGGCACTACCAATGTCTTTCATATTTACGCTCACCCTAGTAAATTGCTTGTCCTTATCCAAGAACTTATTCAACATCTGTGTAGGATTATTTTTTACTTGTGTATTCGTTGTCTTTGTTTTTAAGTAGGTCCCTAAAAATGCTAGTTCAGTTCCAGAAGGCGTAGTAAAAGAAGCGCTATCTCCGTCATAAAAAGCCTGCTTCGCAAACTTAAGCCCTTCTAATAAGCCCAGTGGCTTGCCAAGCTCTGGTTGAGATTGTAAATAAGTATGTAATTGATCAATGTCTTCTAATGCCTTACTGCGTAATAACCCATTTTTCTTTTTCGTATCAATAATAAATTCTAAAGGCATTACCCCACCCCCTTCTTGCTCAAACCATTTAAGATCGGTATATAATTTATCTTTTTTAGGCAGGTCGTCCACAATAAAAGCTTCTTTTTTGATGTTCACCAACCCAAAAATGGAAACCATTACCAAAACAATAGTAATACCAAATACCCATTTAGTATGCACAAAAGTCCAACGTTCAATTTTAACCAATACATTTTCTAAAAATTTGTTATCAAGATATCTTACATGCTTTGGTTGTGGTACTTTTAAATAAGTCAAGACAGGTGGAATAAAAAATAAACTTATGAAAAATAAGGCTATGATATTTAATCCTGATACCCATCCAAATTCTTTTAACAAAGGACTTTTAGTAAAGGCGAAAACAAAAAAACCAATCGCTGCAGTTATATTACAAAACAAAGTCACAATACCCATTCTTCCTACCATATTTATAATGGCCTTTTCCTTATCCTGCGTTTCTTTAAAAGAAGTGTGGTATTTATTTAAAAAATAAATACAATTTGGTATCCCAATTACCACAATTAATGGCGGAATAAGCGCAGTTAACAAAGTAATTTTTTGACCCATTAACACCATGGTACCCAAGCTCCATATCACCCCCATTGCTACTACAGCCAAGCTCATGAGCATCGCCGAAAAGGACCTGAAGAATAAGAATAAAGTAATGGCACATAACAATAAAGAGCCAAATAAAAACCAAATCATTTCTTTTTTTATTCTATCCGCTAATATCGTCCTGATATAAGGAAGTCCGCTCAAATGCATCTCCAATTGAGTAGACTTACTAAAGTTATCAATTTGCGTGGTTAGTGTTTTAATGATTTGTGAACGAGCACCACTATTTATTGAATCTGGAATAAAGCTAATAGCCATGATATAAGCATGACTTTTAGGATTGTATAGTAAGCTTTGATAAAAAGGCAATTGCTCAAATATGGCTTTATGCGCTTGTAAGCTGCTGTCATTGGTATAACTAGCATCAAATATTTTAGTTGCATTAAATTTTTCTGCCAGCGTATCCTTACTTAAATTATAGGAAGAAGGAATACCTAATACTTCTGTGACTCCAGGTATGGCTTTAATATTTTTTTGTAATTGTACTAATTCGTTGAATTTCTTAGGGGTATATAAACTATCGGTTTGAAAACCCACCACCATGGTAGTGCCATCTACCCCAAATTGTTGTACAAACTTCTTATAGATAACGAACTTTTCATTGTCTTCGGGAATGGCCTTCGTAAATTCATAGCTTAATTTTATTTGCGATGCAAAATATCCCATTACAAGTGTTGCAGCTGTCAAAATGAATAAGCTAGCCACTTTGTATTTTACTATTTTTTGGCCCAAACGATACCACATATATTTCCTGAATTATAGGACCCAAAAATACGCAATTAGTTGCGTAATAAGCCCAATGCCAAAACCTACCAATAATTCCTTTTGTGTATGGTCACTAACAATCATTCGTGCCGCTACCACCATTGCAGACAAGAAAACAGTACTTATAAACCATATTAAATTTACAGCGGGATAATGGATAGAAACGAGCAGGGTTGCCATTAATAAGCCACTTATTCCAATTGCATGTAAACTCACTTTCATAAAATTATTTACAATGAGCCCCAGACTGGTAGCGATAAATATTCCAAAATAAAAGAATTTTAAATCAATGGGCTGATCTTTAAAATTGCGACTTAAATAATACATCCACCAATAAAAAAACATGGTAATCACATAAGGTATAATTCTTTCTTTTTGGGTGCGTAAAAAAATACTTTCACTAAACTTTAACCTCCATAAAAGAAAGACAGCAAAAGCAGGGAAAAAAGCAGTTAACCAAAAAACACTAAATAAACGCAATTTCAATTGCCAGTCTGTAATACCCTCAAACTTGTAAGGCAATTCTATCATTAAAAAAACAAAAAAGAACGTTGGAATAAATAAAGGATGGAAAACATAGGAAATGAATTGAGCAATGAAGCGAAGCGGTTTGGGTTGTGTATTTTCCATAGGTGTTTTACAATCAGTTTTAATTACAGTTCTTTTCTAAGTCTTGCAACAGATATATTTAATTGCTCTCTATATTTTGCAACTGTTCTCCGCGCTATATTATATCCCTTTGCTTGTAACTGATCGGTTAGTTCATCGTCACTTAAAGGCTTATGCTTATCTTCTTGGTCAATCAGCTCTTCTAAAATAGCTTTCACTTCCTTGGTGCTTACTTCCTCCCCCGATTCAGTAGTTAAGGATTCACTGAAAAAGAATTTCAACAAATAAGTGCCAAATTCAGTTTGTACATACTTACTATTGGCTACCCTACTCACAGTGGATACATCTAATCCTGTTTTTTCAGCGATGTCTTTTAGAATCATAGGGCGCAACTGAGTGGTATCTCCACTTAAAAAAAAGCCCTCCTGATGCAACAGTATAGCCCGCATGGTCATTAATAAGGTTTGATGCCTTTGTTGAATCATTTCAATAAACCACTTTGCTGCATCTATTTTTTGTTTGATAAAAAACACGGCTTCTTTTTGTGCTTTATCTTTTTTTTGTCCTAAATCATACTCCTTTAACATCATTTTGTAATCGTCACTCACCACCAATGGAGGTGCATTTCTGCTATTTAAACTTATTTCAAGTTTACCATTATTAATAAGTACGGTAAAATCGGGGATAATATAATTTTCGGCATCATTTTGTTGTCCAAACTCTGCACCAGGCTTAGGATTGAGCATGACTATTTGATGCAATACACTTTTAATTTCCGCATCCGTTAAATGTAAACTTCTTTGGATTTTATCATAATGCTTACGCGTGAACTCTTCAAAATGTTTTTCTAAAACATGTATGGCGATAAGAATATGTTCTTTTTGATCATTTCTATTTTCACGATCATCTGATTCTAATTTTCTTTTTAATTGCAATAATAAGCATTCCTGTAAATTCCTGGCAGCAATGCCTACCGGATCAAAGCCTTGTATTTTAATTAAAATATTTTCAATGGTTTTTTCAGCGACCAACATGCCTTGCTTAAACGCTAAATCATCGGCAATAGACTGAAGTGCTCTTCTTAGATATCCATCATCATCCAAGCTACCTATAATTTGCTCTGCAATCTTAAACGCATCTTCTCCTAAATCTAACATGCTCAACTGATCCATTAATTGCTCGTGTAAACTTTGCTCCGCTCTAATGGGCGTTACTTTATCATCATCCAGTTCAGGATAATAATCGTCCTTGGTTTTGTAATCCGCAATGTCGCCATCATCATCATAGTTATACTCATTCAACTCTTCGTTGCTTATTTCGTATTCATCAACAGGAACTGCTTCTTCATCGTCATTTACCCCTTGCAATAATTCGTCTTTCATTTCTTCTGATGCAGTGGAAGCATCCCCGTCTAGTAAATCTAAATTCACTTCAAGTGCTGGATTCTCTTCTAACTCTTCTTTCACCCTTTGTTCAATTTGAGCACTAGGCAGCTGCAACAATTTCATTAATTGTATTTGTTGCGGCGACAATCTTTGTAGTTGTCTTTGTTGTAATGACTGGCCTAATGACATATAAGCACTTTAAGAAAGCGTTGCTTTTAAAACTGCTAGAAATTTAGCCCCTTTCTCATGTACTTGCTCCTCGGTCCACACTAAACTAATGGCAGTGGAAATGCATCGGCTCATGATGGCATCACTTTTTTCAAAATTAGCAGTCTGAAGTCCTGTCAATGCATTTTGTTGTGCTTCACTTAAAGCATACAAACTTTTAGAGGTTTTTAAGTGATCCCATTTGCGGATATAATGCCAGTTGTTAGCAAACCAATAAAAATTTCCTGCTAAAATACCAGCTTCCTTAAAAGCGTCAATTACTTTTTCAGTTTTTGCTTGTGTTGGTAAAAACCAAGATAAGAAACTAAAACTATCTCCTTCAGGATCGGGCACTACTCTAAAATTTACTCCAGGCGCCTGCTCTATATAAGATCTTAATATTTGATTGTTTCTTTTTTGCAATTCTAAAAAAGTATCTAACTTCTTAATTTGCGCCAAACCCACGGCAGCATGCAATTCACTAATTCTAAAATTATAACCTAAGAAAGGATGCAAGTCCGCTCCACGATCTACGCCTAAATGATCATGCCCATGGTCGGTAAAAGCATCGGATTTAATATAAACCTCTTTATTGTTAGTCATCACTACACCCCCTTCGCCACAAGTAATGGCTTTTACAAAGTCAAAAGAAAAAGTACCTGCATCGCCAATGGTACCCAATAATTTTCCTTTATAGGTTCCACCAATACTTTGACATGCATCTTCTAATAATATTAATTTATGTTCCGCACAAATTGCTTTTAATGCATCTAGATCGGCCATGCTTCCGCACATATGAACCGGCATTACACATTTTGTTTTTGAGGTAATGGCTGCTTTTACAGCGTCCGGCGCTAAAGTCAAAGACTCATCTATATCAACCAATACAGGAACCGCGCCCATACTTAACACGGCTTCAAAACTAGCTACAAAAGTAAATGCGGGCATAATCACTTCATCTCCGGCACCCACTCCTAAAGCAGCCATTGCAGTGGTTAATGCCGCTGTGCCGCTGGAAGTTAATTGCGCATACGCTGTTCCAAAACGAGCACAAATAGCGGCCTCCAGTTCTTTTGATTTCCAAATGCCTTTGCGGGGGCCATCAAAACCATAACGCATTAAAATACCTGTCTCAAGGACATCATTTACTTCTTTTCTTTCTTCATCACCAAATAATTCAAAACCTGGCATAAACTTGATTTTTAAGTGAAACAAAGGTAGCTTAAAAAATGAAAATTGGGTGTTTTTCAGTAAATTGCGCCTGTAAATAAACCTATAGAATTTTATGGAATACAGCAAATTGATCTCGGTTTCTGGGATGTCTGGATTGTTTGAATTAGTGACTAGCAAAACGGATGGAGCCATTGCCACTTCTTTGGAAAATAACAATACTCAATTTATTAGTTCAAGAGCACACCAATTCTCTCATTTAGAGAGCATTGAAGTATATACGACGCACGAAAATGTGTTTTTAGCGGAAGTGTTTATTGCTATGAAAAGTGCAAAAGAAGCATTGCCAAATGAAAAAGACGCGAAAGCGGTAACTGCTTATTTCAAAAAAGTGTTCCCTAAAATGGATTTCGAACGCGTTTATGGCAGCGATATGAAAAAGATGGTAAAATGGTATGCCCAGTTGGAAAAACACAATGTTGAACCTGTTATTCCAGCCGACGAAGAGTCGGACGAGGCCTAAAAAATAGAACGTTTTATATAAAAAGCTTACCTAATAGAGGGTAGGCTTTTTTTTATCCTTAAATTGCACCTATAGAAACTACTATAAAAAAGCAGCTATGAAAAAAATACTTTTATTTATTGTTTTAATTTGTTCAATAAGTACGCAATTAGAAGCACAAATAGTACAAACGAAGACAGAAAAAAAATGGATAAAAAAACAATTTAAATCTCTAAACTTAGACGAGAAAATTGCGCAGTTAATGATTATTCGTGCGCATAGTAATTGGGATGCCAAAAAACTGGATACCATTCGTCAAACAATATTAAAATATAATGTAGGAGGGCTTTGTTTTTTTCAAGGCGGTCCGGTGCGTGAAGCCTTACAAACTAACTATTACCAATCTATTGCGAAAACGCCATTGCTTATTACAATGGACGCGGAATGGGGCGTGGGCATGCGTTTAGATAGTGTTGAAATGTTTCCAAGACAATTATCCTTAGGTGCCATAGCAAACGATAGTTTAATATATCAAATGGGTGCAGCAATTGCAGCACAATGTAAACGATTAGGTATTCAAGTAGACTATGCACCAGATATAGATATTAATAATAATCCCAGCAATCCAGTGATCAACGACCGAAGCTTTGGTCAAAATAAAGAACGCGTTATTCAACATGGCATTGCTTTTATGAAAGGCTTGCAAGACAATGGTGTCATGGCCACTGCAAAACATTTTCCAGGTCATGGTGATGTGAGTGTCGATTCCCATTTAGATATCCCCATCATTAAAAAAACAAGAGCCGAATTAGACTCCTTAGAACTAGCCCCATTTAGGGCCTTGATTGATGCAGGTATAGAATCGGTAATGGTGGGGCATTTGTCGGTACCGGCGATTGATAGCACCCCTAAATTTGCAACCTCTTTGTCGCCAAAGGCAATCAATGGATTATTAAAGAATGAATTAGGTTTTAAAGGAATTACCATCACCGATGCATTGGAAATGAAAGCCATTAGCAACTATTTCCCTAACAGCGAAGCCAATGTTCAAGCAATTTTAGCAGGCAATGACATGTTGTGCTTACCGGGCAATATTCCAGAAACCATCCAAAAAATAAAAGATGCGATTAAAGACGGAAGACTCACTAAAGAGGATATCAATCAAAGAGTTTTAAAAGTGTTGGCCGCAAAATACAAATATGGTCTTGCCAATAAACAATGGATTGACACTACCAACATTATTGCAGATTTAAACAATGAGGTAACTCGTCTAAAGTCAATCATGGCTGCACAATCTTTAACCTATTGCAATGCGCAAACCACCCCTGTATTAAATAAGCAAATTACCACCGCTTACATAGCGTTAAACTTAGAGAAACCTAGTGTATTAACAAAAGCTTTGGATAGTGCGTATGGAGTGAAGATATTTTATATTAGCACTAAGGATAGTGTTAAAATTAAAAGTTTAAAAGATAGTCTTTCCCAATACCAACAAGTCATTGTTGGATTACATAATTATAGCCGCCGACCAGCCAACCATTTTCAAATTCACACTTCATTTATTGAGTTCCTAAATCAACCACAACCTTCTCATTGGATAAATGTTGTTTTAGGAAATCCATATGCAATCAATGAATTTAAAAATATTCAAAATATTTTATTCGCCTACGAAGACAATGATTTTGCACAAAAAGCAGTACTCAATTGGATGGAAGGAAAGATAAAAGCAACGGGTACATTACCCGTAACCGTTACCGAATCCTTGCCCTATGGAACAGGCGTTGCAATGGTTCAAAAGCTTGGAGCCATAGATAGCTTAGTGATGGATGCAATTAAAAAAAAAGCCCTCTCAGGATGCCAAGTACTAGTCGCTAAGGACCAGAAAATAATTTTTAATAAAGCCTACGGCACCACTGCGGGAGAAGGTTCTAGCCCCGTTACCCTAAATACCTACTACGACCTTGCGTCTGTAACGAAAGTGACAGCAACCACAGTGAGTATTATGAAATTAGTAGATGAGGGAAAAGTGGATATAGATAAAACCATTGGAGATTATCTGACTTGGGTAAAAGGGAATGCTAAAGCAAAAATAACTTTAAGGGATTTGTTACTGCACCAAGCTGGTCTATTTCCTTATATTAAATTTTATGCGTCTTTATTGCAAAAAAATGGTACTTATTTACCTGGTGTAATTAGCAGTCAAAAAGACAATACGCATCATCAGTTTATATCCCCTAGCAAATGGCTAATTGACAGCTGGGCGGATACCATTCAAAATCAAATCCTAAAAAGCGCCGTCACTGAAGCTGGAAAATATGTATATAGTGATAATGATTTTATTTTTCTTGGAAAAATTGTAGAAAAAGTGTCTGGTATGAATTTAGATGAATATACAAAGCAAACTTTTTACAAACCAATGGGGATGGTATCTACCGGATTTTTACCTTTAGAAAAAACGAGCATTGATAATATTGCGGCAACAGAAGTAGATAACTATTTTAGACAGGAATTAATCAGAGGCAGTGTACATGACGAAGGTGCTTCTACCATGGGGGGCATTGCTGGTCATGCTGGATTATTTAGTAATGCAACCGATTTAGCAAAAATATACTTGATGCTTATGAACAAAGGAAATTGGGAAGGCCATCAGTATTTGCAACCCAATACCGTTGCTAATTTTACGGCTTACCAAAATGAAAGTCGCCGTGGCTTAGGATTTGATAAACCAGAAAAAAATAATAAAACAAGCAAGGATCCATATCCTAGCTTAAGCCCCTCTTCATCTACTTTTGGACATACTGGTTTTACTGGGACCTGTGTTTGGGCAGATCCTGCGACTGGAATATTATTTATTTTCTTGGGTAATAGAGTTTTCCCAACTAGGGACAGTAAAGCATTTAATGCACTGAATTTAAGACCCAATATTCAAGAAGCTATTTATACTGCATTAAAATAATGAAAGGCATTATAACGATACTATTCGCCTTTTTAGTAATAGGGTCTAATGCACAAAACAAATTAGGCCCTATTGGTCAATGGCGCGCGCATTTTGACAATCATAGTATTGAACATATTGTTAAAGGAGGGGATTACGTGTATGCAGCTAGCCCCTATCAAATTATCAGCATTGATAGTAAAAAAAATAATTACTGGATAGATAAAACCAATGGACTAAGTGATATCAATATTAACCACTTGGCCTGGGATGAAATACAACAACAACTGGTAATAGTTTATACAAATAGCAATATAGATATTTTAAAGGGGGATCAGATTTTTAATGTCAATGCTTTACAATTAACCAATCTGTATCCTGATAAAAAAATTAATACAATACGCATATATAAACAATGGGCAATACTAGCCACCAATTTTGGAATTGTTATTATTGATCTCATAAAACATGAAGTAAAAGACAATTGGTTCCCCAATAATAATCAACAACCCATCGCCACTTTAGATGTCCTCATTGCGAATGATAGTGTTTACGCAACCACGTCGAACGGATTGTGGGCAAGCGCTTTCAATGCAAATACATTACAACCCAATCAATGGAATCGTTTAACAGGATATGATAGGTATACGCTTAAAAAACTGACGCAATACAATGGCAATATTTATGTTTATAATAACCATAGTTTTTTCCAGTTGCCGCAAACAAACCCTTTCCTGCAATTCACAAATGCAACCATCAACCATGTAGACACGAGCGCCACCAATTTGTATATTGGCATTCAATACCCCAATCAAAAAGGAGCCCTATTACAATTAAATAAAGACAAAAGTGCAAGCATCCTTATTGATAGTAGTCTACTTGGAGTTCCCAAACAAAGTGTAGTAGAAAATAACAATTTTTGGGTGGCAGATAGCGTAAAAGGATTATTGCTTAAAAATAATACTGCACAATGGATGCCATTAGGTGGCCCTAATGCGCGCATACAAGGAATGGAAGCGATGAGTGAAAATGAATTGATTGCGCCCTATGGTGCATTAACAAAGGGCTTTGCTAAATTTAACGAATCAGGATGGACTAGTTATCAGCAATTAGGTACTGTTCAATTACCAAATTTAAACGCATCAACAATTAATAATAAGGAGCACAGTTATTGGTTTACAACCAACAGTTCCATCTTTTATATATCTAATGATAATAAAGCGGAAAATATACTACCCAATAATTTAACAGGGGCTTACAAGCAAATTCTAACAGATCCCAACAATTCAATCTGGGCCATTCAGGATCAACAAGGTTTAGTTCAACAAGCAAACAATCGCTGGAATTCAATACCCTTGCCCAATAGCTATCAAAAAAATGGACTTAACCAATTTATCGTCAATGAAAAAGGGCAAGCATGGTTGATTGCACCAAATAATCAAGGATTATATGTATACCAGAATAAATTGGTATACCCGAATGAGATTTGGAAACAATTCACAACACAAGCGAGTAATGGAAATTTGCCAAGCACCAATGTAAAAAGCTTATGCAAGGATCTGAGTGGAAGTATTTGGGTGGGTACCGACAATGGAATTGGCATTTATAATTGTGGCGACATTGCTACAGAACCATGTAACGCCTATTTACCTATTGTCAACAACAATGGTTTTAATGGATACTTATTTCAAAAAGAAACAGTAAACTGCATCAGTGTTGACGGAGCCAATAGAAAATGGGTGGGAACCCATAATGGCGCCTGGCTATTAAGTGCAGATGGTACAGAAATTATTGAACACTTTACTAAACTTAATAGTCCTTTACCTAATGATACGGTTGTTCAAATTCTAATTCAACCCAATACTGGCGAGGTTTTTATAAATACCGTAAATCAAATGGTTAGTTATAGAGGTACCGCTACCCAGGGCAAAGTGACGCAGTCAACAATTCAAATATTTCCCAATCCAATTTCAACTCATTTCAACGGCCAAATTGCGATGAGGGGTTTAATTGAAAACGCATTGGTTAAAATAACCGATTTAAATGGAAAACTATTATACCAAACTACGGCCTTAGGTGGCCAGGCTTTATGGAATGGCAGAAACTATGATGGCCAAAAAGTGGCCACTGGTATATACCTTGTTTTTGTAAGGGATATAAGCGGCAATGAAAAATCCGTTGGTAAAATAGTAATTGCTGATAGTTATTAATTAACGTCTAACTCAAAGTTCTTAAAAGCTTTGAAATTTAATGTTCCTCTGTCCCCTTCTACCACTCGATACATTATTTGTCTTGCTTTTTTAGTAGGCTCTTTTATAGTTGTATCTGAAACAAAAATTGGAAATTTTCGAAACAAAATACCTTCCACCAATTTGTATTCATCCCTCCCTCGATACCCTTTACTTAATTGAGTGTCATTGGTAATATCTGGGAAAAAGATAGGCTGTATCATTTCATCGCCTTTGGAGCTAATACAAAATAAATTGGTCTTTCCCGTAGGTTCTAAAATATAAATGATTAAATCCACAAAGCCATCTTGATTTAAATCATCAATTTCGGAAGAAATCACACGCGCCTTTAATTCTAAGCTAACCTCTCTAGCTTCAGATTTAAAGCCAATGGGTTTGATGTTTAAATTATTTTGAGTAACTGACTTATTAATACAAGTAACCCTAAAGCCCACTTTGCCTATTTTTAAAGTACTATCATACCTCTTTAAATTTTGGCCAAATGAGCCAATGGTTAAAAACAAAAAAACGATGCTAAAAAATTTGTACATTCGAAATGTAATTTAAGTAACCAAAGTTAATAGTTTAGCTTTAAAAAATACGACAAACTCATAAAGATGTCTTTCTCCATTGATATTCAACCTATTTCCACGTTTAAACGAATACGCATTGCTAACCATGAAAGTAAAGCTAGTATTGATATAATGAGCAAAGGGGGCGTTTTAAACAGCTGGCTGCAAACCAATGATCAATGGGATATTATCGATGGCAATAATTTTGAAAGCGGTTGGGGCAATTATGAATCCAATGGTTTTAAAAGTGGGAAAATGAGCCCCTATGCATGTAGATTATCCCAAGGTCAATTCACTCATTTGAGCCAATCTTATAAAATTGAAAAATTTTATTTAGGCGCACATGCACTACACGGTATATTATATGATGTCGAATATGATATTGTAGAAACAAAAATTAAAGAAAATAGCGCATATGTAATTTTAGAACATCATTACCAAGGAACAGATAAGGGATTCCCATTTGCATATACCATTCGGCTTCATTGGATATTTTTTACCAATAATAAAATAAGCATTGAAACTACCATAACCAACCAATCAGAGACGTCTATTCCAATGATGGACGGATGGCATCCTTATTTTAAATTAGGGAAAACTATCAATGATTGTACTTTACAATTTATCAATAAAGGAATATTAGTATATAATAATGAATTAATACCAACAGGTGAAATGCTTACCAATACTATGTTTGACAAGGGATCAGGTATTGCGGATACTCAATTAGATAGCGGTTATATTATAGACGCCGCTTTTCCAAAATGTATTTTAGAAAATGAAAAATATATTTTAACCATAGAACCCAGCCCCTCATACCCCTATCTACAATTATATACACCAGATCATCGAGGTAGCATTGCTATTGAAAATTTAAGTGGGGCACCAGATTGTTTTAACAATAAAATGGGGCTGCATGTATTGCAACCCCAAGAAATTTGGAAATTAGAAACCAGCTACCAACTGACTAGCAAGTAGATGCGATCTTACAATAAAATATTCGAGTTTAATTTATTCTTGATTTGTAATTATTTTTAAATTATAAATTAATTACTGCTGTAATACTAATTTCAACATTCACATCTCTAGGTAAGGTTTTAACCGCAACAGTTTCACGTGCCGGAAAATCGGAAGAAAAATAGCTACCATATACCTCATTTACTTGTGCAAATAATTGCATGTCACTTAAAAATATAGTAGTCTTTACAATATGCGCAAAGCTTAATTTGGATTCCTCCAGAATGGCTTTGATATTTTCCATTACTTGTTTCGTTTCTGATTGGATATTTTCCAATACTAACTCACCAGTTGCTGGGTTAAACGCAATCTGACCACTAGCAAATAAAAAGCCATTGGCAATCACCGCCTGACTATAGGGTCCAATAGGAGCAGGTACTTTATCCGTCTGAATAATTTGTTTTGACATATAATTTAATATTAGATGCACAATTTCTTATTTTTCTATCAATAACACGCTTATTTTTGCAAAACAATCCAACTAATTTGGCAACATTCCTATATATAGATACAGCAGGTGAAAAAGCCATCGTTGCCATAAGTAAAGACAATGTCTTATTGGCCATCGAATCTAATGAAACAACCAATAGCCATGCCTCCTTTGTTCAGGTGGCGATTGATAAAATGTTAAAACAGCTTGGTATATCTCTTCAAGCAATGGATGCGATAGTGGTTACCATGGGTCCAGGAAGCTACACTGGACTCAGGGTTGGATTAGCTACTGCCAAAGGTATTGCGTATGCGATAAATAAACCCCTTATTGGAATTTCCACTTTAGTACTATTAGCAATACATGCCATTAATCATATTGGCTTAGTTCAAACAGAAAAAGACATTCAAATTTTTAGCATGATTGATGCAAAAAGAATGGAAGTGTTTGGTGCCATCTATAAGGCAGACTTATCGGTTATCTTACCCGAGCAAGCCATTGTATTAGATCAGGGTTTTTTAATAAAATTATTAGAAAATGGCCCAACCCTTTGTGTTGGTAACGGAGTAACCAAAACGAGTCAACTATATGCTACTAGTCAACTATACTGCATTGAAGCACAATATGATATAAACGATTTTATGCAACTCGCCCTAGAAAAATGGACAAATAAACATTTTGAAAATACGGCTTATTCGAGTCCATCCTATTTAAAAGAGTTTCACCAGGGGCCACAAAAACTACTAAGTAGTTAAACAAAAAGGATGAGTGGTGACTGAATTCCCAAATTCGCAAGGGAATATATATTAATATTTAAATTAATAACGTAATTTTGTTCAAACAATTATTATTCGATAACCCCCAAATCTTAAAAATTGTAATGAATCAGTCTTTACCACAACTACAATTATCCAATGGCAAGGCGCCATTGAAAGTGGACTTGCTACACAGCAAAAAAGCCGCTATGATCTTACGCGCATTAAATCACAAATTGCGTCAGCAAATTGTGAAATTAATTGACGAGCAACAAAAAATGACCGTAACAGAAATTTACGTCAAACTACGTCTAGAACAGTCGGTTGCTTCCCAACATTTAGCGATTCTAAGAAGAGCTGGTATTGTTATTACCACAAGAGAAGGAAAATTTATTTTTTACACAGTGGACTACAATAGATTGGAACAAATTAACCAATTTGTTGAGCAACTCGTTGGATAATATGGATATCTCTTTTGAACAATTCAAGTCACTGCTTGACGATCCAAATTTCATTTTAATTGATACAAGATTGCCCGAGCAATGGATGGATGGTCATATTCCAAACTCATTACATATCACCCCAGCTACTGTGAAATTCGCAGTAGCCATGGGTGTGATTGTAAAAAATACACCGCTCCTTTTTGTCTTAGATCCGCTTATTGCAAAGGAAACCATGGCTTATTTTAAAGAAGCTGGTTTCAATAATATAAAAGGCGCTTTACAAGGTGGATATGAAACTTGGAAAAATAATAACCAAGTAACAGACATGCTTATTCAAGTAGAGCCTGACGAATTAGCCATGGATATTCCCTTTGATGAATTCTTAATGCCATTGGATATTAGAGAAGAGCTTGCCTTCAATGCATCGCATATTAAAAATGCGGTTTCACTACCCTTATCTGAATTTATGGACCCAGGTAGTATGTCTGAATTGGACGAGCACTTTAATATTTATATTATTAGTGAAGACGGAACCAGTAATACACTAGCTGCTAGTATCTTAAAAAAACAAGGTATACATAATATCAGAGTGGTAATGGATGGATGGGAAGGCGTTCAATTTTTAAAGGATAAATTCAGCTTTGAAAATATTAAGAAACCGAAGATCTCTAAAGCCGATCCAAACAAAACAAGTTTCTTAGAAGACTAACTATTGCCAAATTTTTATAAACTATTTCTACCTATTTCACTAGTAGGTTTTCATGCAAAGCTGCATCATACGTATATTTCCAACGACGATGGCTCCATAAATAATTAGATGGGTTTGCCTGTATTTTCTCTTCTAATACTTTTACATATAAAGCAGTGAGTTGACCATCCTTAAAATAATTAGGCGAAATAGTCATTAACTCATAATGCGAATGATAGTACCCTCTTTTAGTTCGGTAAAAATGAACAAATACCTGTGCAGTATTATTTAGCTTCGCTCCCTTTTCAGGCCCCTTAACAAAAGGAGTAAGTCTTCCAAAAAAATTAACCCAATAGGCTTGTAAAGGATTACCTGGATTTTGATCCGCGGCTAACGCCATTGCATAAGACCCTTCGTTCGCATATTTATGAAATTGTGATCGGAAATTGGTAGCGGGAATTAAAATGGAACCATATCTTGCTCTTAGATCATAAATTAATTTACTAAACACCTTATTGCTTAACGGCATAAAAACAGCTAAAAAAGGATATTTGCCATATTTTGCGACGCCCCAGTTGGCAAACTCCCAATTAAAAAAATGACCAGCCATAATTTGAACCGACTGTCCAGTTGGGTATAAATTATTTAATACTTCTACGTTGGAAGTAAATCTTTTTTGAAAAGTCTTATCTGAAATAGACAATAATTTAATAGTCTCAATAAATGAATCCGTAAACTGCTGGTAAAAATCATAGGCAATTTGCTTACGCTCTTTTTCTGTTTTATTGGGGAAGGCAATGATTAAATTCTGATGCACCACATCTACCCTGTATTTAATAACATGCTTTAATAAAAAGGCAATGCCATCACTGAAAATATAAAGTACGCGCCATGGTAATAGGGAAATTAAATAAAGCAAACTATAAATAACAAAGTACATAAATTAATTTTATTCCAATTATTGAGGGTCCACCCAAGCATTATTGTCTTTTAATAGTTGAATAAGTTCATCAACTGCCACTTCACTATCAATATTACGCTTCATCACTTCCTTCCCTTTATACAAAGTAATTTTCCCTACACCACTTCCCACATAGCCAAAATCTGCATCGGCCATTTCGCCAGGACCATTAACAATACAGCCCATAATGGCAATTTTCAACCCTTTTAAATGATTGGTAACTTTTCTGATTTTTGCGGTGGTTTCTTGTAGTTCAAATAAAGTTCTTCCACAACTTGGACAAGATATATATTCTGTTTTAGAAATTCTAGTTCTGGTAGCTTGTAAAATACCAAAGGCCGTTGCATTTAAAAATTGTTCTATGGAATTGTTTTGTGCATAATTCCTTCCAGATACTTTACCAAAATCTTTAGAGGCAATTGAATAAACGGCTTCATCTAATCCTAAACAAATACCATCCCCCATTCCATCCAAAAATAAAGCACCCGTCTCGGTTGCAAAATGAATTAAATGTTCGTCGGTGGTTTTACCTTTACTATCTGTTATAAGTATCACCGGATTGTTAATGCCCAATTCCATAAATTTTACAAACATACGCCTAACTGCCGCCATAGCATGCTGCAATTGACTACTTAAACAAAAAACAACCGTATCGTCACTCGCAATTTTCAATAATTGTTCTTCGCTAATTTGTGTATTTGTACTATATGCATCCAACATTACAAAATTGAGTACCTTACTTTTACTACCCGATGTTAAAAATGTATCACTATCAAATAAAGGAGCATACTTTTTATCATTGCCTAATTCGGACCATCTTGTATGTTGCACAATCACCTTAAGTGTGCCCGGCAATTCAAAATCGACAGATTCATTGCCAGTATAAAAATAATCCGCAGCCGCGTCTTCAATATTCCATTTATCAGTTGCTTCGTTGTATACATAACCTATAGCATGTAAGGAATCTGCAGTAATACTAGTAAGTTGACTCATATCCGCCACAACAACTGGCACATTCGTACCCCCTATATTGACAACAGCATGCGATACTCTTTTTTTGTATTCAAAAGGATTATAATTCAAATTAGTAATGGGTGCAATTGTTGAATTTCTTTCATTTGTACGGCCATTATACCTTTTTACGATATCCCTACAAACTGGAATTTCTAATTCAGGATCCTCGGTTAAACTTACTCGTATGGTATCACCAATGCCATCTTCTAATAAAGTTCCAATACCTATTGCACTTTTAATTCTTCCATCCTCCCCGTCACCTGCTTCGGTTACGCCTAAATGTAATGGGTAAGATTCACCAAACTCATTTTGCATTTGTTGTATGAGTAATCTGTACGCATGAACCATTACCTGCGGATTACTGGATTTCATACTCAATACAATTTGATGATAATCCAAAGATCTTGCTATTCGCAAAAACTCCATGGCACTTTCTACCATCCCATTGGCCGTATCCCCATATCTACTCATAATACGATCGCTCAATGATCCATGATTGGTGCCAATGCGCATGGCGGTTCCATGTTCCTTACAGATAAGCACCAAGGGCGTAAATCTTTCTCTTATTCTTTCAATCTCCTCTACATATTCTGCATCGGTATATTCAATCTGTTCAAATTTTTTCTTATCTACATAATTTCCTGGATTCACTCTTACTTTTTCTACAATAGTTGCAGCAATTTCTGCAGCATTCGGGGTAAAGTGTATATCCGCAACAATAGGCGTATCAAAACCTTTTGCGCGTAATGCAGCTTTAATGTTTGCAAGATTATCGGCTTCGGTTTTACTAGGCGCTGTAATACGAACCAACTCAGCGCCTGCTTTAATACATTCAATCACCTGGGCAACTGTTTTTTCAGTATCCATTGTGTCGGTAGTGGTCATGGTTTGTATCTTAACAGACCTTCCACCGCCAATAATTAAATTACCTATCTTAACCTCACGGGTTATAAAACGGTTATAAGCAGTTAATGTGTTACAATATGGTTGCATAGTGCTAGTGATGTACTTTTATCTGACGCCTTTTAAAAAGCCTTGTTGCAATAAAATAGTTTTTAATAAAGCTCCATGATCATTGACAACAGGAGTTAACTTTACAGATTGTGTATACAAAACAAAGAAATAGGGATGTTTGTTCTCTTCAACATAACCCAAAAACCAACTTTTCCCTTTTGCTGTATCCAACCCATTAATATAGCTTAACTTATAATTGGCATTGTCCTCTTTTAATATCATTTTTTTGTACATATCCTGAGATCGTTTTTGAAACGGAAGCGCATTGAAATATAATTTTTTGATGAGTCCTAATTGTTCATCTGGCGTAATTAATAAACTACTATTGCTCCAATATTTAGTACTGTCCGCAGTCATAATGCCTTTGCCATATTGCAAGGAGTCCCTAGTTTTAACCATCGCTTCCCTTCCTATTTTGGAAATCAATCCTTCATAAAAATTGACAGAATCCAAAGAGACCCATGTTGTTGAATCATGACTAATGTATCCTTTATCCAAAGCAATCATTGTAGGGATTGCAAAAAAAGTATTCAAGGGCGCATAAGCCGAGTCCTTATAGGCAGCTAAATTCGAGATGGTAAATTGTCCTGAACCATTTTCTATTAATGCAAAAACGCCTGTTACACTTGCACTATCCATTATTTTAACAATGGCAGGATCGGTCTTTACATTGTTAGGAGAACATGCGAAAAGGAAAAAACCTGATACCCATAAAAACGACGATATTTTAAGCATACTTGTTTCTTTAAATAGAAGCACAAAATTACCACATAATACCAATAAAAAACCCCCAATTCAGGGGGTCTTTTAACTATTTTAGGGCTATTATTCTATTCCTAATAATTCAACTTCAAAAATTAATGTAGCACCGGGTCCAATCATTGGTCCTGCCGAACGCTCACCATAAGCTAATTCACTTGGGATAAACAATCTCCATTTAGCACCCACAGTCATTAACTGAACAGCATCCTGCCATCCTTTGATAACCCCATTTAAAGGGAAAGTAATTGGCTCGCCTCTTTGAACAGAACTGTCAAATATTTCACCATTAATTAAAGTACCATGGTAATGACACTTCACCTTACTGTTTAAAGTAGGATGTTCTGTACCCGTACCTGGTGTTAATACTAAATACTGCATGCCATTTGTCATTTTAACAACACCTGGTTTTTTTGCATTTTCTTCTAAGAACGCCTTTCCGGTCGCTCTGTTGATTGCGATTTTTTCTAGACTCATTTTATCTTGGTAGTTTTTAATACATACATCTAATATGCTATCAGGGATATCTGTTTTAGATATTACCCCTGCAGCCATTCCTTTTTTAAACAATTCGAAATTTACATCTTGCAAACCCTGCCCTTTTAAGCTTTGTGCAATTCTATACCCTAAAGCATAAGAAGCGCTATCCTTGGTAGACTTAAACGACTGTACCCCTTTAGTTGTAGCTGCTAATTTAGGTTTTGTAGTGGGTGCGCCTGTTTTAGCAACTGGTTTTGTTTGTGCCATTGTAACCAAACTGCTCACCATTGTTAAGGTTATAATAAATCCTTTTTTCATGCTTTATTTTTAATGACTATTAATTAAGATGCCAAAAATACAATTAGCTATTCAATAATTGTTCAATTTGGCGATCAACTTTAGCAAAATTCATATTTTGAACCACTTTGTTCATCTCAGCTGCTATTTTTGAGTTACATAAGATACCAATGCTACCCTCATGTGTATGGGTAACTTGGGTAAAAAGGTATTGATATTTAGGGTCTTCCAATAACCCTTGCTTCACTTCCCTATTTCGAATCATTAAGGAAGCCATTTCTATACAATTTTTAATTATTGAAATGCAAAGGATCAGATTTAGGTATAAAATGACATTCGTTAGTTTTTTTGAACATAAGTATCTGTATTTTTGTATTGGTCAATCAAAAAACAAAATCATGAAAAAAATAATTGGACTATGCTTAGTGATGAGTGTATTGTTCTTGACATCTTGCGGTTACAGTAAAAATGGAGAGAAAAATACTCAACCAAAAGTAATGGAAGCTAGTACTGAAAAAACATATCCAGTCTCTTTAGTAAATAATAAAAAGGATCCTACCTGTGGTATGCCGGTTACTGCTGGCATAAGCGACACCGCACATTATGAAAAATATGTGATTGGATTTTGTGCTTCTGGTTGCAAAGAGGAATTTCTAAAAAATCCTAAGGCAAACATCGCAGCAGCGGAATTAAAAAAATAAATTCAGTAGTCTTTATCTAACTAAATAGATAAGCAATGTCATCCTTGGTTAAAGATTTTACGAAACCTTCTTCATCGGAAATTAATTCCTTGGCCAAAGATCTTTTTCTATCCTGCAATTTTAATATTTTATCCTCTACCGTATCGGTACAGATCATTCGATATGCAAATATATTTTTAGTCTGACCAATGCGATGCGTTCTGTCAATGGCTTGTTGTTCTACTGCTGGGTTCCACCAAGGATCTACGATATAAACATAATCGGCTGCTGTTAAATTCAATCCTACACCACCCGCTTTTAAAGAAATTAAAAACACTCTGCAGTTAGCGTCATTTTGAAAACGCTCAATGGCTTTTTCTCTTTCTTGTATGGTGCTGCCACCGTCGAAATATTCATAATCAATCCCCAACTTTGTAAGTTGCTCTTTAATTAAGGCCAACATACCCAAAAATTGCGAAAATACTAAAGCCTTATGATCGCCAATATTTTCAGTTATTTCACGAATTAGCTCTGTTAATTTAACCGATTCATTTGGATAAGCTTCGTCCTTTATAATAGCAGGGCTGTCGCAAATTTGACGCAATTTCATTAGGCCTTGTAAAATGGATAATTGAGATTTCTGAATTCCCTTTTCTTCCACCATTCCAATTAATTTATCACGATAATCATTTCTGTAAGCTTCGTATATTTTTCTTTGCGCATTGCCCATTTCACAATACAAAACCATTTCTTGTTTCTCTGGCAAATCCTTTGCTACCTGTTCTTTAGTTCTACGCAAAATGAAAGGAAAAACGAATTTTCTTAAATGTTCCTTCTGTTCTTTCTCGTCAAACTTGTCAATAGGCATTGAGAAGTTATGTTTAAAATACTCCACCGTTCCCAACATACCTGGATTCAAGAAATTCATCTGTGCATAAATGTCAAAAGTATTATTTTGTAATGGTGTACCACTCAAGCACAATTTATTAGTAGCCTGTAATAAACAAGCAGCTTTAGTTACTTTACTGGATGGATTTTTAATGGCTTGACTCTCATCCAAAATCACATAATCAAACTTCACTTCGGCAAACATTTTAATATCACTTCTTAAAGTTCCATAGGTCGTAATTATTACTTCCATTGGGTCTTTAAATAACTGAGATTTACTTCTGGTACCTCCATGATGAATTTGAAATGTCAAACTAGGTGTGAATTTTTTTAATTCATTCTGCCAGTTATATAAAAGTGTAGTTGGACAAACAACCAATGCCAACAATTTGCCATTTTTTTCTTTCAAATGTTGCAAGAAAGACAGGGTCTGTATGGTTTTCCCCAATCCCATATCATCCGCTAAAATCCCACCCCATTGTACATCGTGTAAGTAATTGAGCCACTGAAATCCACTTACCTGATAGGGTCTTAGGGTTGGTAACAAATGCTCAGGAGGTGTCACATCTGCAATGGAATATTTTTCTCTAATTTTCTCGAACTTCTCTTCTAATTTAAACACCAATTCCTCTTCGTCTCTTTGTTCGTATAACTCATCGATGATGGAAAAATGGTATTTACTTAATTTAAGGTTATCCACTTTGCCCTCACCCACTTTAAATAATAAAGAGTACTTGTTTAGCCATTTTTCAGGCAACACCCCTAAACTGCCATCCTTCAATGGTACAAATTGTTGCTTATTAGACAACATATTTTTAATATCCTGCACCGATACTTTTTGATCACCAAATGAAATTTCCACTTTCGCGTCAAACCAATCCGTATTACTACTAATGTATAATTTGGTGGTGGGCTTGGAAGTATTAAACTTAAATTGTTTTAAGTTATCTGAACCAAACAATGGAATCTGCTTTTCTTTCAAGGTATCTATGAACAAGAAAAACCAGTTATTTTTTAATACTTCCGCACCTTTTAAAGCCAATATATTGCCTTCATTAGGCCTTATAAATCCAGAGTGTAATTGCTCTATAATGCCCATCAGACTGCGTTCTGCAGCTAAATCTCTCTCTAAAATAAAAATCTTATCCCCTTCTTGATGGATGACCGAAGGCCCGTCTGCCGTAGTAACAATAATATCTTTGTAAAGATAAATGGGTTCAAATAATAAATAATCTCTATCCTCTTTTAATAAAATTTGCAACTGTGGTTTTACGCCTCTTAATTTCTCTTGTTTCACATTCCCTAATTCCACCGAATAGGATTTTGACAATGGCAATAAAGTAGATTGCAGATAGGCTGGCCAATGTTCTAAATTTATTTGATTAAAACCTGTAGGCATAAATTTTTCTACCCACTGCAAATCCTCTTTCTGCTTCCAAGTAAAGAACTGATGGTGGTATTGGAAAACAAAATGCGATTTTGCATGGTTCTCCTCTAATGAAATTTTACCCTCAGGTAAATTCACTTGCGCATAAATGATATAGCTATCCGCTTCTTTTTCTACTTTAAAGCAAGGCTGGATATTATTAAATACAAGTTCTGCCTTCTGTAAATTTGCAGTCGTAAATGGCTTATTATTAGGAAGATGAAAATTAAATGGATGTTCAGAAATATCCCTCCATAACTTTTGAAGCTTTGGATGCATATACTCTTGAATATGCTCTTTGGTTTCATCCGGCAAATTGGTTTCATCGGAATGCAGAATGGTATCCCAAATGCCCATGAAAGGTGAATTCTTATTTAAATACTTAGTAAGCTCAGCAGATTGTAGCTTTCTAACCATTTGAATTAAGTTCTTGTCCTCCTCCTTCATTTGTTCAGCAATTACAAACTTGGGTAAATCTACTTTCTCCACTTTTCCTACAAAGGCAGCTCCTTCTTCATTTACTTCCCCTTTTATAACGTTTAGGGATAAAAACGGATAAGCGTCGGTATTTTGCTGAATCACCAAGCCATAGCGAACTGTGGTTCTGGCTATTTTGGATTCCTCCAATATATTATCTTGTTCAATATCCCAATCATTAGATTTAGGGAGTTTTCTTGTTGCCGTTACAGGGCCTCCATTAATTCTTTGAATACGTTCATCTAATACTTTCAAATAGGGCTTCCCTTCCTGATAGCTAAATTCAAATTTGTCTTCGATATAGTCATCTAAGGAGTAACCATATAATGCCAGTAATTTATTTTTTTCTCTATCCCAGTTGCGTATGGTCTCAAAATAATCTGCCCCTTTTAATTGGAACAACTGCAATAGCAATACTGTTTTGTGTAAGCACAATGGATACTCTGTCTCAGTTAAACAGTCGCAAGAAGTATCAAAAAAACGTTCTTCATTTTTTTGTACAATTAAATGAAAGGTTTTTCCGTTTTCATCCATTTCTGCGACCACTTTTTCATTGGCGCTTTCTATGATATGAGGACGATTAGCTTTGAGGGTAGTTTCGGCCTTCTCAAAAATGGCTTTTGAACAAAGCATTCTGATCATCTTTAAATCTAAATTCTTTGTGCGCAACTGTGTATGTTTTGTAACATAGGAAGTTTGCTTATAATCCAGTAAATTTTTATCTAATAAGTCTTGTACATATAATAAAGCGGCTGCTTTATGCCTACACACTTCTGATAAGTTATAAGGGCAACCACATCTTAAAGAAAGTGTGGAAGCACTCTTAAAATTTTCAATAGTTACTTTATAATAGGTACTATACCCATCGTCTTTTACACGACAATGAATACTGCCCAATAAAGGATCGAATTTGGCCAATTCGATATTTTTAAGCGCGAAAATCTTTTTTCCACGTCTAATTACCTCCTCGGTTCCGTAGCTATAAATGTGTTTTACTAAATAGGGTAATGCCATAAATTATACAAAATGACCCTTTTGAAAAGGGCAATTTGCAAATGTACGAATTTGTGGGCTAATTTCCGATATTCTTATGCCCCATTGATCAATGCCCCTTCCTTAAAAATGGGCAAACTAGGTGCAATATCCTGGGTAATACAATACAACATGTCCGATTCCAAACCATAAGCAGCCAAACGATGCCAATGCGTTAAGGTTTTAATATACTCTGGTAAATTGTTTTTATGCTGATTATACAATTGGTTGGCCATAAAACTACTATCACAATGAATAGTAAAATGCTCTTTAATGACTTCAATAACTGCCCCGGCAAAAAGGGTGTCCTCTATATTAAATCGGTTTTTCCAACCAGCACATCCTAAAATCACAGGTGCCTTTTGCGCTTTTAAATACTCCACTACCTTGGTCAAATTGGGGAAAGAACCTGTAATAATCTCCTTCGCACCTTTTCGCAGCGCCATGTGTAATAACTTAGTGCCATTGGTGGTGGTAATGACCAATGTTTTGTTTTCAATAAATGACTTTGGATATTCTGAAGGGGAATTGCCATAAGATAACCCTGGAATTATTTTACCATCTCGTTCTCCAGCTGTAATGCCTCCTGTTGCATTGCCAATTTCAATGCATGCTTCCGGACTGTCCACAGGAATAATTTTTACTGCCCCATTATATAATGCTGTTGCCATCGTTGAGGTAGCTCTAAATACGTCAATGATGACAACAATACTATCTTTTACTTCATATAAATCTAATAACTGTGGTGTTAACACAGTATGTAAACTTGGCTTATTTTCAGTGCTCATCATGCAAAGATAACAAACCCATTACATTTCAACGAGCAATTCCTTTTGCTTTGATAAAAGCAATATTTCATTTACAATAATCTCTGTACTGGTTCGCTTTACGCCATTCTTGTCTATAAATACCTTATTCACCAAACGCCCTTCTATTGCTACTTCCGTACCCTTGTTTAAATACTTTTCTACATAAATAGCCAATTTGGACCAAGCCACCAAGCTAAACCATTGCGTTTCATCCAACCACTCCCCTTTAGCATTTTTATACCGGTCATTCACCGCTAACCTGATATTGGCCAATTTTTTATTTTCACCATAGGTTTTCATTTCCGGGTTCGCCCCCAAGCGTCCAACCAATTGTACTTTGTTTTTAATTGCTTTCATTTTTATATTTTTTATTGAAATACAAATTTGCAATTCATATGCATACAAGAATCAAGTATTTATACTATGAAAAAAGGGGCAATGCCCCTTAAATTTTCATGCGAATGATGAAACAGTATTTTAGAAATAGATGACTATTTAAATGGAAACTTCACCACCATTGCTTTTACAAGTGTATTTCGAATATCAATAAAAATTTCAGTGCCTGCTTTAGCATGATCATTGGCTACATAACCAAGTCCAATCGCTTTTCCTAAACTAGGGGCTTGCGTGCCCGAAGTAACCGATCCAATTTCATTACCAGCAGCGTCTTTAATTAGATAGTAGTGACGAGGGATACCGCGATCAACCATTTCAAACCCAACTAATTTTTTAGCCACCCCTATTTCTTTTTGCGCTTTTAAGGCAGCAGCATTTGTAAAGTCTTTGGTGAATTTCGTAATCCATCCCAAACCTGCTTCCAATGGACTCGTCGTATCGTCAATATCATTTCCGTACAAACAAAATCCCATTTCTAATCTCAAGGTATCTCTTGCGCCCAAGCCAATAGGTTTTAAATCATAAGCCGCACCTGCAGCAAATAATGCATCCCAAATTTTATTGGCATTGTCATTAATATCTTCAATATATATTTCAACACCCCCTGCGCCCGTGTAACCTGTTGCACTAATTAATACATTGTCAATATCTAATAAAGTTCCTTTCGAAAAACTATAATAAGGCATATTTAACACATCCATTTGGGTCATGGTTTGAACAATTTTAGTTGCGTTGGGACCTTGTACGGCTAGCAATGCAGTCTTCGCACTAATATTATGCATTTCAACACCCTTGGTATTATGCTGTGTAATCCAATTCCAATCTTTTTCAATATTAGAGGCATTCACTACCAACATATATACTTTGTTTTTTTCTACGCAGTACACCAACAAATCATCTACAATACCCCCACTCGCATTTGGAAGGCAGCTATATTGTGCTTTTCCATCTTCTAAAACAGCAGCGTCATTACTGGTAACACGTTGAATGAGATCCAAAGCATGTTCACCCCTTAAAATAAATTCACCCATATGACTCACATCAAACACACCCGCACTATTACGCACCGCTGCATGTTCGTCATTAATGCCTGTATAACTAATAGGCATATTATACCCTGCAAATGGAGCCATTTTAGCACCTAGGGCAATATGTTTATGGGTAAAGGGTGTGTTGAAAACTTCGCTCATGGCAATTATAAATTTGTACAAATATAATCAAAAAGGATGCTAAATAAAACACCCCTTCTATACGAGAAAGGGTGTTGTTCCAAAAATCAATATGCAAGCAATCGCAAATGATTACGTTTTAATAAGAAAATCTATCCAATACCCAATGCAAGTCTAACAATTCAGAGGTTTTTTTAACCAATAAGTCTTTAGGACCATTTGTATTCAGTCCTATCTTGGTATTGCCTTTTAATTTATTTTGTTCCATTTGCATACGCTCTTCTTTTAATTTTTCTAGTTTTTCTTCCATCTCTTTAGGAGTATCTGCTTCCTTATCATCCGTTTCTTTTTCGGTAGATTTTAATTTTTCCAACCCTTTTGCAGTCATTTTATACTCCACCCCATGCTCGTAGGGAAAAGATTCATTATCCCATGGTTCATTCCATTCGTCATACCAATCATTATCATTTGTAATTCGGTCAATGGTTTCTGTACGCATACCACGTCGATTGATGTGCACATTGGTTTGAGACCAGCCTTTACTACTAATTAATATTCTTTTTCCCACAGGAACTGCAATGGTCATAATAATATGTTGATTGCGAAATTTATTCTTTGTACTAATGCCAATACCACGATCTAAATACAAAACAGAATCGGCTTGTGTTAAATTAAAATTAATATTAGTTGCTAAAGTATTGGCCTCTTTTACTGTTTTGCCGTTGCTTAATTTTACCACTTTAATTTCAAAGCTATCTGATTTAGATTGTACAATCCTAACACGTAAGTTTCTCACAAAAACAGTGTCTTCATCACCATAGTTACCGAAAGGGGTTATTTGAAACCATTTATCTTCATAGTATTTCATTTTAGGTGTAGCAGTTACGCGCAAAAAATCAACTTTGGGATTGGTTAATTGAACATTTTCTTCTACAGGCTGGTTGTGCTTTGAAAAACTATTACCCAGGCTACTAAAGAAATAAAATATGCTAATCCAACCTAGTACCCAAAGAGCAATAAAACTAGCCCTAACCCATTTGTTGGTTTTTTTAAAGCCAGCAAATCTTCTAATGACAGCCGTGACAATGCCAATAACAGGTACCCAGATAAAAAATAAAATAGTCCCAATAGCAGCGACTGATTGTATTCCATCTTCAATTAAAAAACGTTTGAGAGGTAATAAACTTGTTCCGGCAACGCCAATGCCAAATAAGGCGGCTAAAATACTAATGCCTACTACTCCTAAAACAAAAAATACAAATACTTTTATAGTAATGGTAATGAGTCTCCCTAAAAAATGTAAAATACCTTTTTTAGGCGCTGGAGCGTTTACATTTTTTTGATGATCACTCTTTTGATTTTCTGCAGCATCATTATTGTCTGAAGTTGTTGCCGCAGTTTGATCTATTTTTGTTTTATAAAATTCATTTCCCCACAAATATTGTGCTCTTTTGCTAAAACCTTCCATGTCATTTTGAATGGTGTTTTTAATACTATTCAGATCTACTTTTTCACCCACCATTTCTAATTTATCCGCGCTAGATTTAGCTTCTGGCAATACCAACCATAAAATAATATATATAAATACTGCACCAGGACTAAAAGTGATATCTAAGAAATTAGGAAAATCAGGAAATTCCCAAAATTGAAATAAATGGATATGTCTAAAATTTGCAACAAAACGAATAAAGGGAATTAAAAATAGAATTCTAACTATCCACACTTGAATTCCAAAATATTTTGCCAAACCAGCACTCACTCCCCCAATTATTTTATTATCAATATCTCTAAATAATCGCTTACGCACACCGCCTACTTCTTTCACAGACGAACTAGGTACTGCAATCCATAAAATAATATAGATCAGTATATTTAAGCCAATTAAAAAGAACCAAAGAATGCGCACTATCCAAGGCTCTATGACAAAGTAGTTAGCAATACCACTACAAACACCACCCAATACTTTGTTTTGCTCATCGCGATATAATCTTTTAGGAATATTGCCATTTCTATAAAAATTTGAGTTAGTATGATCAGTGGTATTTTGATTCCCATTTTGTTGGCGACCATCATTTGCACTATTCGTACTAGAAGTAGTAGACTGTTCAAAACCATCCTGTGCTTCAAAGTCAGCAGGGCGGCCAATACTAGTAATAATTAAACTCATATCCTCCTGTGTAATACAAAGGGTCCCCTTTTTTAAACGCTCATCACATAATTCTGCAACACGACATTCAATGTCATTAATAATTTCGTCACGACCTTCTTCATTTGCAAAATATACACGCAGAGATTCGATGTATTGTTTTAATAAATCATAAGCCTGTTCCTCGATAGGAAGAATACGACCTTGAAAATTGATATTGATAACTTTATTCATAAAAGACATTTTTAATTTTTGATAACAACTAAGAGGCAGCGTTTGTATCTGTTGTAGGATTAGATTTATTGTTTTGAGTAAGCTGGTTAACCGCACCTGTCATATCATTCCATGTTTTTAATAAAACATCATATGCTTTAGCACCCTCTTCCGTTAATACAAAATATTTTCTTGGCGGACCACTTACGCTTTCCACCCATCTATAGTTTAATAAGCCCGCATTTTTTAATCGAGTTAATAAAGGATACAAAGTCCCTTCTAGTATATGCAAATTGGCCGCTTTCATTTGTTCGACGATATCACTAGGATACACTTCGCCTTTCTGAATAATAGACAATATGCAAAACTCCAATACACCCTTGCGCATCTGACTTTGTGTGTTTTGTATATCCATGGTAATTACTTTAGAGCACAAAACTAAGGGTTATTCTAGTACTATGTATCACATAGTACTAGGTATTTGTCAAATTATTTGCAAATCATTGAATATCAATGATATAAATTTTTAATTTAAAATAGGAACTAGTGTTTAGGCTGAGGTTTACCAATAATAGACTCAATCATTGCGGTAAAAAAGCTTACCAACAAGCCAAAGATAAAGGCTGTAAAAAAGCCACTGATATGAAATCCTGGGACAATTTCGGCTACCAAATAAATGATGAATACATTAATGACAATTAAAAACAATCCCAATGTAAACACCGTAAAGGGTATTGTTAAAAGGATTAATACCGGTTTGATAAAATTATTAAGCAACCCAAGTACAAGCGCAACCAATAATGCGGTTATGGAATTATCTACAGTTACTCCTTTTAATAAATAAGCAACAATTAATACCGCCACCGCAGTTGCAATTGTTTTTGTAAAAAATCTTCCCATAAAATAAGTTTTACATATTGTAAATGCGTTGCTACTATAAATATACCTAGTAAACAACTAACTCGTAAAAATCTTCTTCTTTTAAATAGGTATTGGCCAAGTCCTTAATTTGTTCCGGCTGCACAGAGCGCACTGTATTAATGGTATTATAAAAGTACTCCTCGGTTACGCCATTTAAAACATAAGATTTCCAACGACCAATAATTTGAAAAGGCCCATCTACATCACCTAATAATGAACCTAACATATAATTCTTTACCAAGTTTAACGCTTCTATATCCACCAACTCATCTCTTAAAATGGCCATTTCTTTATACACTTCAGCCATAGTCGCAGTACATACATCCTTTCCAGCATCGGTGCTTACTAGCCATGCACTTTGTTGCATATGGGTTTGCAAATAACTATGAATACCATAAGTGTATCCCTTATCCTCTCTAATATTACTCATTAAACGAGAACCAAAAAAACCACCAAAAATATTATTCAATACTTGTGTAGGTGCGAAATCGGGATGATGTCTGTTAGGGAAATGTCTCGCAATACGAATGGAACCTTGCACCGAGCTTGGATCATTCACTACACTATATTTTTTTTGGGTAGCAGAGACAATTTTATGCGTTGGCAATATAATTTCATTCTTATTCAAAGGCAAAGTACCAATATACTTATTTAAAATAGATTCAATATTGGCTGGGAACTGGCCCGCCATAAACACAATGCACTTCCCTTCCTTATAAAACTTATTATAATAGTTAACCAAGTCATCTCTTGTTAATTGGTTGTAACTTTCTTCACTAGAATATTTTCCGTAAGGATGATCTATGCCAAATAAATACTCATCAATAAATCGGTTCGCAATAAAATCGCCTTTTTTTAAATTTAAAGTGAGTTGCTGTATTTGATTCTTCGCATAAATATCCAATTCTTTCTCAGGAAACACTGCGTCTGCAACCAATTCACTCACTACTGGAATCACTTCTCCAAAATGTTTTGTCAAAGTATGTAAACTAATCGTTGCCGTTTCGTTATAGCAGGATCTATTTAAGTATGCACCATAAAATTCAAAAGCATCATTAACTTCAAAAGCCGACTTGGTACTAGTGCCATTCTTCAACAAATAATTCGTTGCTGGTGCTACCCAATTTTTGGTTTCATAACTATTACCGGCAAAAAATACCAATTCCATCAACATCACTTCCTGCGCACCCCCTTCAAAAGCATACACTTCTACCCCATTATCTAATACATATTTGTCACAAGGTTTTAGTTGTATATCAAAATCAACGGCGTCTTTAATAATGGGGGCGGTGGTTCTATCTAATGCCATAATATATTGTTAATCGAATGAGTTAATTTTTTTTATAAGGATGATTAAGCAGTTGTGTTGCTATAATAATACAATGTGTTTCTATTGCCATCGGAAAAAATGGTTTTAGCGGTTTCTTGAATAAGCTCCGGTGTGACTGCTTGATATTTTGCCAACTCATCATTCATAAGTGCTGCGTCTCCTAATAATTCATAAAAAGCAAGACTCTGTGCTCGATTCATGATACTCATGTCTTCAAAACATATCATACTTTCTGTTTTATTAATCACCTTTTGCACTTCTTTCTGATCTAGCAATTCCGTCTTCATTTTCTCCACTTCTTCCAATACTGCTTTCTCTGCCACCGACATGGTAATGCCTTTTACGAGTTTACCTGTGATGACAAATAAACCTGGATCAATGGTGCCAAAATGAAAGCAGGAAATAGAAGAAAACAGTTGTCTTACTTTAATCAACTGTTCATATAAACGGGAGGAAGCACCGCCTCCTAAAACTTCGGTTAACAAATCAGTTGCATGATAAGTTGAATCGAAACGACCGCCCATATGCCAGGTCATCATCAGCATGTCCATAGGAACATCGGCACGCAAATCCAAACTTCTATTTTTCTCTTGCTTAGGTTCTTGTGGTAATTTTCTTTCATAAGGCTTGCCTGCAGGAATAGGTCCAAACCATTTCTCTGCCAATATTTTTATATCCTCTGTTTTTACATTCCCCGTGACTACTAATATGGCATTATTGGGTCGGTAAAATTGGAAGAAAAAATCTTTTACATCTTCCATCTTTACTTGCTCCACATGTGCTAATGAAGCACCAATAGTCATCCATTTATATGGATGTTGGGTATAGGCAAGCGTACGCATTTTATGCCAGGCATCACCATATGGTTTGTTGATATAATGTTCTTTAAACTCCTCGCAAACTACTTTTCTTTGCACTTCCAAACTCTTTGGACTAAATGCAAGGGACAACATTCTGTCACTCTCTAACCAAAATGCAGTCTCGATATTTTCTTTAGGCAATTGACAATAATAATTGGTTAAGTCATTGGTCGTATAGGCATTGTTTTCCCCTCCTGCTCTTTGTAAAGGCTCATCATATTCAGGTATATTAACACTTCCCCCAAACATCAAGTGTTCAAACAAATGTGCAAAGCCTGTTTTTTCAGGGTTTTCATCCTTTGCACCTACATTGTATAAAATATTTACCACCGCCATTGGAGTGGTCGTATCGGGGTGTACCAATACCTTTAAGCCATTGGCTAATTCGAATCTGTCAAATTGTATCATAATGGAGGTTAAAATTACTCCTTTTAAACAAGAGTCAATTAGCGAATATAGATAAAATAAAGTGTGGTATAAACCAAACCTTTTAAGCCTTAACTTTGTTAGTCTTAAAAGAAGATTATGCAATTAGAAGAATTATATAAAAAGGCGCTGAATTTTGAGTATTTGACCAAGGAAGAAGGGATGTTTTTATTTGAGCATGCACCTTTAAATGAAATTAGCTTTATTGCCAATGAGTTAAGAAAAAAACAAGTGCCGCATGGTAAAGTCACTTGGCAAATTGACCGCAATGTAAATACCACCAATGTATGTATTGCCAACTGTAAATTTTGTAATTTTTATAGAGTTCCTGGACATCCAGAATCTTATATCACGGATATGGATACTTACCGTGTAAAAATTAAAGAGACCTTGGAATGGGGTGGAGATCAATTATTGTTACAAGGCGGCCATCATCCTGAATTAGGATTAAAATTCTATGCCGATATCTTTAGTCAGATTAAACAAGAATTTCCTACCATAAAATTACACACATTAGGACCCCCTGAAATTGCGCATATTGCGAAGTTGGAAAAAATGTCACACACCGAAGTCTTAAAAGCTTTGCAAGTTGCCGGCATGGATTCCTTACCAGGTGCGGGTGCGGAGATATTGGTAGATCGTGTACGTAAATTGGTATCCAATGGAAAATGTGGTGCGGACGAATGGTTAAATGTAATGGCTGCAGCACACCAATTAAATATTACGACTAGTGCTACTATGATGTTTGGACACGTAGAAACTTTGGAAGAAAGGTTTATTCACTTGGTACGTATTCGGGAAGTACAGGATAGAAAACCAAAAGATGCGAATGGATTTTTAGCATTTATCCCTTGGACCTTCCAAGACGTAGATACTTTATTAACTAAAATAAGAGGCGTTCATAATTTAACAACCACCGATGAATATATTCGCATGATTGCCATTAGTCGTATCATGTTACCGAATATTAAAAATATTCAAGCAAGCTGGTTAACCGTGGGTAAAGCAACGGCTCAGGTATGTTTGGAGGCAGGTGCCAATGACTTTGGAAGCATCATGTTAGAAGAAAATGTGGTGAGTGCAGCTGGTGCACCCCACCGTTTTACCTATAAAACCATACAAGAAGCCATTAAAGAAGCAGGTTTTGAACCGCAATTACGTACGCAACAATACGAATGGCGTGAACTCCCGGCTAATATTCAAGAGCAGATTGTGAATTATTAAACAGCTGTAACATTTGGGCTCCACCTTCGTTATATCTTTACATAAAGCTAAACAAGGGAATGACCATTCAAGAATTCAATAATTGTGTAGATACTTACTCCGACGGAGTGTATCGTTTTATTGTCAAAAATATTGGCCATGAAGCGGATGCGCAGGATATTGTCCAAACAGCTTTTGAGAAATTATGGATACACCGAGAAAAAGTGGAGTCAGAGAAAGTAAAGTCTTACTTATTCACGGTCGCTTATCATCAAATGATTGACCATATTCGTAAGGATAAAAAAAGAGCAACCACCGATAATTTTGAAGACCTAAAAGTCCATAGCCACATTGCTTCCAATGCGGAACTAAAGCAGATTTTATTACGTGCCATTAACGAATTGAATCCAACTCAAAAAAGCTTGGTATTGCTAAAAGATTATGAAGGCTATAGTTATCAGGAAATTGGAGAAATCATGAACCTTTCAGAGAGTCAAGTAAAAGTATACTTGCACCGTGCTAGATTAATATTAAAGGGCAAATTAATTCATCTTGAAAAAATGAGTGCCTAATGAAAATTAACAATCAAAATTACGAAACCTATTTCTTGTTGTACATCGACAATGAACTTTCCGCTTTGGAAAAAATGGAGGTTGAACAATTTATTAAAGAGAATCCATCACATGCAAATGAATTAACTGCTTTAGCACAAACTGTTTTGGCTCCAGAGATAATTCCATTTGAAGATAAAGCATTGTTATACCGATATGACGAAATGGAGGCAACTCTTTCATCTACCTTCAAGCAAGGTTTGTATCGTAAAGAGGTCAAACTGGTAGAAGGATTTTTTACAAGAAGTAGAATAATAAGCATTGCCTCTATTGCGGCAATCCTATTGTTATTATTAGGTTACCGTAGTTATATTACTGTGCCAATAAATGATCAAAAAGGAATTAGTAACAATAGGAATACGCCTATTAAATCATTTGATAGCAAGGGTCTTACGAGTACCGATGCTAATAGTGTAATAGAAAATAATTCAATAGCTAAGCATAAAAGCGAAGCTATTGTAAACGCTGAAAGTAAAATGTTTACAGATATCAATTTACCGCTTTCAGAAGAAGCTACCTTTATCCCACAGGAAACAAAATTGTTAGATCTGATAAATACAGCGCCTGAAATAATGAATGTAAAGATTAAAGAAACCACTATCAATAGCATACCAGAAAACATTACAACTGCTACTATTGAGAATGTAAACCCCAATTCAACAATCACCAATAACGCAAACAAAGATCAAGAACAAGCATATTATAACATTGACACTGAAGAGGAGGAACGCGGCATATACATTGCCAACTTTGAAATTGATGGGGATAAATTCAGAGGCATTACAAGGCGCATTAATGCCCTATTTAGAAGAAATAAAAACGAAAAACAGAAATAATAATTTATGAAAGCATCCATTTTAATTGCATTTACTTTAATCAGCTTAAGTTCAAATGCACAATCCGATTCCACCTTCAATAAAAAGCAAGACACCATTAAAATTGGCAACATGGTCATTGTAGGAGACAATTTTGTAATCGAGGGAAATAATTCAACAAGGAGAAGAAACGAAAGACGAAATAGAAAAAACGAGGTAACCATTCATAGCTTTAGTGATACCCTTGTTACTATAAACGATGATACAGTAAAGGTAGGGTCAATGTTAATTGTTAATAAAAAAGACGCGGAAGATCCACATTTCAAGACGCTCATTAAAATTGGTGATGCCTCGTATGGTAAAGAAAAAGGTGGTGAGATGGGCTGGATTAAAGGAGATTTCAAGAAAACTAAAATTAGTATTGAAAAATCGCCAAAGAAATTAAAGCCTATTACAACCAACTGGTGGATATTTGATTTGGGATATGCCAATTATGTTGACAACACCCCTCTTGCGGCAATTCCAAATAATTTAATGAGACCCCTGAATTTTGTCACCAGCAATGATTTAAAATTAAATAATGTAAAATCAAGCAATGTAAATATTTGGATTGTACAACAAAAAGCGAGCTTGTATAAAAACTATTTAAATTTAAAATATGGAGTGGGTTTTGAAATGTATAATTTTAGATTTGACCAACCCATAAGTTTTAGCAATACGGCAGGAAACAATATTTATTTAGACAATGTAAAATTTAGAAAAAATAAATTATTTGTTGAATATTTAACCGTTCCTGTTCAATTAAATTTTCAGTCGAATCCTAGTAATGATAAAAGTTTTTATGCAAGTATAGGTGTTAGTACCGGATATCTTTTACAATCTCATACCAAGCAAATCAGTGAGGAAAGAGGTAAGAAAAAAGTGAATGGTAATTTCAATTTAAATAATTTCAAAATGGCAACCATTGGTGAATTAGGTATTGGTGGCATTCGATTATACGGTTCTTTCAACACGACAAATTTATTTGATAAAAATATGACCTATTTAAATATGACCCCTTTTGCAATTGGTGTAAGATTTAGCAAGTTCTAAAATAGTTTGCAGTTGTTTACTTTATAGATGCGAAAAAGCCCTTCTAATTTAGAAGGGCTTTTTAACTATAATTAGTTTATTGTATTTAAAATATTAATTTGAGACGAGCCTTCGAGTATTGCGCAGGGTGAGTCGAGCATTAGATATGTAAATACCTTCTTTATATTCAAATCATTATACTAAGGTTTCTGAACCAAAATAAGGTTGCAATACTTTTGGTAATGCAATGCCGTTTTCTGTTTGATAATTTTCAACAATGGCTGCAAAAATTCTTGGCAAGGCCAATGAACTTCCATTTAAAGAATGCGCAAATTGAGTTTTACCATCTGTATCTTTAAAACGACACTTCATTCTATAGGTTTGGTAGGCCATGAAATTACTTACACTACTCACTTCCAGCCATCTTTCCTGTGCAGCACTATATACTTCAAAATCATAAGTAATCGCCGACGCAAACCCCATGTCGCCACCACACAATCTTAAAATGCGATATTGTAATCCTAAGCTGATTAATAATTTTTCAACGTGTGCAACCATTTCGTCTAATACCAGATCACTTTTATCAGGATGTACAATTTGTATAATTTCTACTTTCTCAAATTGATGCACTCTATTTAAACCACGCACATCCTTGCCAAAACTTCCAGCCTCTCTTCTAAAGCAAGGAGAGTAAGCCGTCATTTGAATGGGCAAATCAGTTTCTTTTAAAACCGTATCACGGAAAACATTGGTCACAGGCACTTCGGCAGTTGGAATTAAATAAAAATCATCTTCAGTAGCATGATACATCTGTCCTTCTTTATCAGGCAATTGACCTGTTGCAAAAGCCGATGCAGCATTCACCATAAAGGGAGGTAAATATTCTGTATACCCAGCTGCTGTATTAAAATCTAAAAAATATTGTGTCAACACTCTTTGAAATTTCGCACCCTTGCCAATGTATAATGGGAAACCGCTTCCAGTAATTTTAGCGCCTGTTTCAAAATCTACTAAATTGTATTTCTTAATCAGGTCCCAATGCGCTTCGGCCCCAGCATGCAACTTTGGTGTTTCACCACCTACACGCAGCACTTCATTTTCTTCGGGCGTTTTTCCAAGGGGTACTAAATCATGCGGAAGGTTCGGAAACTGCACAATCACTTGTTGCAAATTCACTTCTACGGCAACCATTTGTTCTTTCAAGGGCTCTAACTGCTTTTTCCATTCCGCTACCTCATTTTTCAATGCATCTGCTTTGTCCTTTTCGCCTTTTGCCATATGTCCGCCAATTTCTTTGGAAGCAGCATTTACCTTGGACTGAATGTCGTCAAATGATGCTTGTAACAGCTTTCTTTGATCGTCAATGGCAATTACTTCGTCCACTAAATTCAAATTAGCGAAGTGCTT
>CAIOYQ010000168.1 GCA_903862505.1 uncultured Bacteroidota bacterium | reverse complement strand
TTTTGCGCATCAATTATTAATTGCAAGTAAGATTAATGACTATTTCTCTATTCAGCTTTCTCCTACTTTAGTTCATTATAATTTAGTAGAAGATGCTAAAATTCCAAACGATTTTAAATCGCTAGGGGTATCCTCCAGAATACGTATAAGCAAACGCGTAAACATTACAACTGAATATTTTCATCGATTTGATAAATTAGCTGGGTATTATAACCCATTGTCATTGGGCTTTGACATTGAAACAGGTGGGCATGTATTTCAATTACATGTAAGCAATTCAACCGGAATGACAGAGCGGACTTTCATAAATGAAACTACGGGTAGTTGGGGAAAAGGTGATTTATGTTTTGGATTTAATATCGTTAGGGCGTTCACCGTTCGTAAGCCTAAGGAGTTGAGAAATATAAAATGGTAATTCAATAAAAAAGGGTTTTATGAAAAAAGCAATTTATACAATATTAATCATTCTTTTAATGGGCGCTGCGACTACCTATTATTATGTGTTTGTGTATTCAAAAAATAATCATCGAGACGTACAATCCGAAACTGCCATCATAATCTCTACAGATTCTTTGGTGGCCGCCTATGAAATAAGTGACTCTATTGCTAATACGAAATTTTTAAATAAAGCACTTGAAATAAAAGGATCCATTGCGGAAAAAGATACCAATGCTGTCGGGCAAATTACTTTACTGCTTGGAGATACAGATCCCTTCAAAAAAAGAGTCTCAGTTACCTTAAATACTAAATTGCCAATTGTTCAAAAAATTGGTGACACTGTAATTGTAAAAGGAAAATGTACAGGTAGTTTAACGGATGTTGTCATCACCGAGGCTATCATAAAATAAATAGCTACTCGTTTTTTAGTCATACGCTACAAGAAATAATTTAGATTTATTTTAATATGTAAAGGATCTAATCCGGGCTATAATAACGACCTTAAGAAAACCATATCCTAACAGCAGCGGCTGTATTTGTCAAAGTATAAAAATTCTTTCTATGAATAGATAGATTTTTTACTATATTGGCCTACTTTAAAGAAATTCAATTCGTTTATGGAAATCTTGGCTCCTTTATTTGGGATTTTTACTTCCTTTATATTAATATACTACCTAAGTTCTTTAAACAGATCTAATATTTTTCTTGCATTATTTTTTCTTTGTTGCAACCTTATAGTATTAGTATACTTTGGATTACATTTTTCTAAAAATAAATTTTGGGAGGGTTTTTGTTTTGTGCATTGGCTACCGCTTTCTTATCTATTGGGTCCCTTATTATTCTTTTACGTGAAAACAACTTTAACGGATAATAACAAATTAAAAAAATGGGATTGGCTTCATTTAATCCCTGCTGCTTTGTGTTTATTTGCTACGCTTCCATTTACAAGTTTACCATTTAAAGAAAAAATGGAAGCAGCACATAGGATTGTAAACATCACCAAAGATTATCGTATCAATTTTTATGTAGTTGATTTTGAATTTATTTTAGTGAGTAGATCTTTACATGTAATATTTTATTCCATCTTGTCTATTATTTATTTTAAATGGACAACTTATAATACATTTAAAAGAAACAAGACCCTCCCATCCAATCATAAAGTATTGAATAGGTGGTTTTTTATTTTATGTTTTATACAAATTGTAATTGCTAGTAATACGCTAGGAAATATGGTGGTAGTGGTTTATGGACATAACTTCACGCTATTGGGTTTAACGGGTGATAAATTATTTTCAGATAGTCATTTTTTCGGGCTCAATGGTATTGCATTTTTTGCACAAAACTTTTTCCTATTTTTATTTCCAAAAATTCTTTATGGGAACGTTTCTTATTCGCTAGCAATCGAAAACGAAAGTATCATAGCGGAAATTAAATCGAATCTTCCTAAAAAAATAAAGCCAAGTATAAATATAGATGATTTTATTACGGTATTAAATGAGTATTTAAATCAAAACCCATTTGTAAAAAAAGATTTTACACTTTCACAAATGTCATTTGATTTAAAAATACCAGAACGTTTTCTGTCTACCTATTTTAATAAGGAGCTAAAAATTACTTTTAGCGAATGGAGGAGAAATTTACGTATCGACTATGTATGTAAATTATTGGAAGAGGGGGAGTCAAAGAATTTGACCATAGAAGCGATATCAGCAAATGCAGGGTTTGCATCCCGATCTAAATTTATAGACGCTTTTAAAGAGCGAAAGGGAGTGACCCCTTCCGCTTTTATAAAATCATTAGTTTAAACTAAGCTGTTTTTCTACACTATTGTCTTGGCATTAATCCCAATTGTTGTAAAAACTCTAAATTATCCATGAAGTCTCGCTCTTCTGTGACTTTGCCATTCTCAATAGTTGCAATCGTACAACCAATTACATCTATGTCCTTATTGGTTGCCGGAATGCCCATAAAGGTACCTGTATGCTTTCCTTTGAACTGCCAATATTTTACCAATTTATTTCCTGAAGCAACAATTTCTTTAACTATAAATTGTCTGTTACTAAAGCCAGTTACATAGTTTTTATAAAAAGCAGCACAATTAGCTTTTCCCTTGATTTCAGGCACAGTATGCAAAACAGCACTGTCTGCGTAAACGCTATCTAAAATACTTGCTCTTCCTTCATTAATAGCTACTTCCCAAATATTATTATAAAATTTAATGTTTGATGCTTCTAGCGCTGCCTTTTTTTCTAGGTCTGAATTCTGTGAAGTGGCAGTTTTATCCGCATTATTAGCACATGATGTTAAAAAGAACATCGCAGTGATTGCAATTAAAATTTGTTTTTTCATTGATATAAATTTTTGATGAAGACCAAAATTATCAACAGAAGTGCCCAAATTTTACATTTTTGACCTAAAATTTGTTCCTAATTAGGATTCGGGAACAAGCAGGAGAAGTTTTAGCACTATTTTAAGCTAGTTAGCCAATTACCAATCGTATCCAATACCTCAGTCTCAATGGTGGTAGTTAATTCGCCATATTCAGGAACAGTGCATTTCGTGCACTTTTGAAATAGATGATTTAGCCCCTCAAATTGCTTAGTGGTAACTTGCTTATTGCCCCCTTTTTTAAGCGCCGTCTCTATGCCTTTTAAACTTAAATCGGCAGGAACTTGAATGTCAGCGGAACCATTGATTGCCAAAACTGGACAGTTTACTTTTTGTAATGCCCGCTGAGGATTATAAGCTGCAAAATATTTCCACCAATTGGTTGAAAGCGTTTCGGCCATTGTGGTTGCAAATTTATCAATATCTGCCTCGGTGCTTATATTGGTAGTAAGTTTTACTAAATTTTGATCGGTTTTATGAAACCATTCTTTGACCATCCCCTTGGATTTTAAAATCGCTTCTTCTTTATTATCTATACGAATAATGGTTTTCATTAACTGCTTATATAAAGGAATATAAGCATCAATCGCCGACTGACTAATGCCGGCAGATTTTAGCACCATTTCATTTTGCACTGCCATGAGTTCATTGATTTCAATACCGGGTCCAGCCATTAAAATAATAAACGCAACCAATTTATTGCGCGCCGCCACCATGGGCGCAATTAAACCACCCTCACTATGACCAAGTAACCCAATTTTAGTAGTATCAATAAATGGTAAAGTTTTAGCGTAACGAATATGCTCCTCTACATCTAATGCAAAATCGGCAGTAGTACTATTAGTAAAATCACCTGTGGACTTCCCAGCACCTCGGTCGTCCACTCTTAAAACAGCAAACCCTTTTTTAGTAAGGTAATCGGCAATGACTGCGAAAGGCTTATGATCAAAAATAGTTTCATCTCTGTCCTGCCTGCCACTACCTGTAATTAAAATAACAAGCGGGTGCTTTTCGGCGTTATTGGGATAGGTTAAAGTTGCCCCATATTTTAGCTGCGTATTCAAGCCTTCATAGACAAATGCTTTGATAGTGTAATTAAAAGGTGCTTTAGGGGTTTGTGATTTTACAATAACCGTTTCTGTTTGGCCTTCCTTTAGTGGTTCCATATTTAAGGGGAAGTTCATTCCTGACTGTCCCCAGCTTCCTTCTATCTTATCACCAGCAGCATTTAAAGTGCCGATAAAAGAAGCGCCAATCATTTTAATTTCAATAGACAACTGATTACCCGACAAATCAGTTTTAGAAGAAGTAATCCCCTTTGCTTTTTGTGCAGGTACATCCCAATTAGAAGTATAGGTTTTATCGGTATTTTGAATTAAGTGCAGCCTAAGTTCAATTTTTTGGCCACCTGCATTTAATACACCCACCCAATCCTGAACAGGATGTTGGCCATAACTTACAATACTAAAACTTAGTAAAAAAAAGAAGAAGAAATAATTTTTCAAGATGTTTATGTATGTGTTCGCCACAAAGATAAATAAACTAAAGTTGCTTTTCCATATATACCACTCCGTCATTTGGATTATGATAATACGCTGCAATATCTTTAAACCCGTTACTCCTATATAAATGTAATGCAGGTAGCATGCTATCTAGCGTGTCTAGTCTCATTAAATAATACCCATTTTGTTTTGCCTTCTCACAGAGCAAATCAACAAGCTTTTGGCCAATTCCTTTTCTTCTATAATTTGGTTTTATATACATTCTCTTTAATTCACAAATTCCATCACCAATTTTTCTGTACGCTGCACAAGCAACCGCTTCTTCTCGTTCATATACAAGCAATAAGCATCCAGTGGGACTGCCATACATACTATTTATAATATTCAACTCTTCTGTGAAATTTTGAAAATCTAAACTAATATTTAAAGAGTTGGCATACTCGTTAAATAAATTCACTGCATCGTTCAGTTGCAATTCATTAATTGGGATCGTATATTGCAAAGTATTCATTATTTAATTAAATAAGGAGCAATCGCTTTTTGCCAAATAGCATATCCTTTCGCGTTCATGTGTAACCGGTCCCCTATATAAAGCTCCGCTCTCATTTGACCTTTTTCGTCTAACATAAGATCATAAATGTCGATAAAAGCCGTATTAGCTTGAGAACTAATATAATTTTTTATAAACTTATTCGCTTCCTTCATCTTTACTTGAATGCTTGCACGACTTGGGCTAGGCTTCATTGAAACAAAAGCAATAGGTGTGTTTGGTAAATTGGTTCGAATCATACCAAACAATGTTTTAAATCTGTTAAAAGCTTCCACTGCAGTTACACTGTCAGCAGTTACTAAATCGTTTTCGCCACAATAAATAACAACTTGTTTGGGTTGATAAGGCAGTACAATATCATAGGTATACCTAATAACATCGGGAAGCGTGGAGCCACCAAAGCCTCTATTAATAATGTTGTACCCAGGGAAGTAATTATTTACATCCTTCCACATCGCAAAGGAAGAACTTCCAACAAATAAAATGGCATTGGAAGGAGGCGCCTGTGTAGAATCTTTTTTCTTAAAGGCAATAATTTCCTGCCAAAAAGCAGGTGTCGACTGAGCTAATATAATTTGAGTGCTTGTAAAAAAGCATAAGATGATTAATATCTTTTTCATAGGTTTCAAGATACGTAATTTAAAGCTATGCAATTCCGCAAAATATATTATTTTCAATTGAATGAAGTACCCTGTTCAATTAATGGAATTAGAAAAAGGATTTAATATTTATGTCCCCGATACGGCGTTGGTAAAATCCACCTACGCGCAATTAATCGTATCGGATACCCAAGCTCTTTTTCCTTTCTGGGCAAAGCTTTGGGCCTCTTCAAAAGTCTTAACTCAATTTTTAGTAGCTAACCCTAAATGGGTACAAGACAAAGTAGTGCTTGAAATGGGCGCAGGCATAGGACAGCCTTCTTTAACTATTGCAAAGGAAGCAAAAGAAGTTATTATAAGCGATCACAATGCCGACGCGGTAGCGCTTATTGAAAAGAATATTACCCAACTGGGATTGACCAACGCGAAGGGCGTATTATTGGATTGGAATATATTTGATTACTCCATAGCTGCTGATACTATTTTATTAAGTGATATCAATTATGCACCTGAAGCATTTGATCCACTCCTTAAAATTATAATGCATAATATTACTAAGGGGGCGGTCATTATCATTGCTACACCTCAGCGCATCATGGGTATCCCATTTATAGAAAGCTTGCAACCCTATATAAAAGAAAGCTTTACTAAATCTATTTTTGAAGAGGACAAAGAAGTTTTCATCAGTATTTATATACTTTACAAATAAGAAAGTATCAGCTAAGGCTTAATAGTACTATTTTAAAGTCTTTGCGATTTCTTTGTATGAATTCGGTAACACTAACTTAAATCTTTCATAAGATGCGTCCGATATGTTTTTGTGATCAAAGGGAACATATTGCACATAGTCCTTTTTTTCACCCACTGCTCTTCCATATTTATAAGCATATGTAAACCACCCGTCAGGTTGTAATTGTGCTTCTGTCAATGCTTTATTGGGTGTAGTTATAAAGAATCGATTGGGTTGAACACCAGCTGTGTTGCCTAGTTGCATTTCGCGTAAAGCTAAATACGCTTCCTTAGCCGTTTCTACCGAAGGGTCAATGAGCTCGATATGTTTGGTCATAAAACTTCTGTAACGGTATTGATTGTCTTTTTTGTAATCATATAACTCATTCAGCACCTTAGCAATGGTATCAAGCATATATGGATAATGTGTACAACCTAATATTAATGTGTTCATAGGTGTCTTAACATTTTGTTGCACCATTTTTTCTAATAAGCTTACTAAATGATAACGAACATAGTTAGCAGGATCGTTTAATTGCAAATCCAAACAACTTCCTTTATCATCATACTCGCAAAGTAATTTATTATTGGTTTTATCAAATTGATAGGCAGAAAGTAAAGTCGTATCAATGCTGTATAAAGGATTTTTCATGGAAGGACCCTTGTACTCTTTTCTAGCTTGTGTTAACGTGTCTACAAAATAACTCCAATCGCGATCAATGCTTTCTGCTAAACCTGCGCCTCCCTGACTTACCACAGACAATACAGGCAAAGTTTTTTCCTTTGCCATGGCTTGTAAGGTTCTAGGATACCCTTCGGAAGCCACTGTGCCTGCTGTTGCAAAAACACCAATAGTGCCTGCACCTGCCTTCGCTTGATAAGCCAATGCAGCTTTAGCGCCTGCATCAATAACGCCTATCACAGGCACTTGTATATCTTCAGCTTTAAATTTGGCTTTGATATCACTTAATGCATATGCCGTAGCGGTATTACACGCAAGTACAATCATTTTAGTAGATTGTTTGGTATTATTAGCTTGTAATAAAAATTGCATGTTTTTAAAAATATGCTCTTTTAATAAGTCCGTTTTTTTCTCCGCTGCATAATTACCATATGGCATATTGGCTTGGTCGGCCAAGTATTCAAAAAACTCACTGCTAAAATCTGGTTTACCGTCGGCCCCTGGTAATCCAGTTGCATTATTATAAGCATCTAGTCGTAACATGGCTTCCAAGACAGTTAATCCTCCTGTTCCAGAATCAAATACTCCAATCGGTAAATTTTTGTTGGGCGTATTGGCTGTTTGCGCATTCAAATTTGCAGTAAATACCAATAGAAGAGATAGGGCTATTATTTTCAATTTCATAAGACTCAAATATTTAGCTAATGTAATTATTTTTCTCGAGCCTACTGTCAGTTAAGCCTATAAAATTGCGTTTATACCTAGCTAAGACCATTTATACATAATGTAAGCAGAGCTAATGGGTTACTTTATATTTACGGTAACTTTATCATATAACAAACGCCATGAAAGATAAAATACTTGAAAACATAGATAACCCTGCGCATCTTGAGAAATTATTTAGATCAGATAAAAGTGCTTTTGAGCAAGCGATAAATTCCCTATATACTAATCAACAAAAAACACCAGCCCTGGAGTTTTGGCGCGCGCGTCTTTTATATAAAGAGGCTAGCATAAGTTTGTATTCAAAAAAAGAATTTGGTTGGATGGTAGTATTTGTTCTGATGGCAGGACTCATTGCCAATATTGGAAATATTAAAGGAATAAATAGCGAACTTTTTTTTGCCAGAAATACAAGTTTTATTATAATCCCGTTTGTTGCAGCTTATTTTTTGTGGAAACAAAATGCAAAAAAGAATATTAAAATAATGGCTGTTGCTCTTTTTAGTATATCAGCATTGTACATAAACTTACTTCCCAATTTGCCAATTAGCAGTTCTATTCAATTAACCTATTTGCATTTACCCATTTTTTTATGGTGTATAATGGGTTATGCTTATGTAAGTGAAAATTATAGAAACAATGAAAAGCGAATTGATTTTTTAAAATTCAATGGAGATCTACTGGTGATGAGTGTTATTATTTTTCTTGCAGGGATATTGTTTACTGCGATTACGATGGGCTTGTTTGAATTGATTGGTATTAAAATTGAAACATTTTATTTCCAATATATAGCAATATGGGGCATTGGTGGCGTACCTCTTTTAGCCACCTATTTAATTAATACCAATCCGAAAATTATTAATAAAGTAACGCCAATCATTGCTAAAATATTTACGCCGCTGGTATTTATAAATCTTAGTATTTATGTAGTTGCCTTAATAAGCAAGGGCAAGTACCCGCATCATGACAGAAACTTATTGTTAATATACAACGCCTTACTCATTGGCGTGTTGGCCCTTATCTTTTTTTCGGTAGCTGAAATTGAGAAAAATAAAAAGGGTTATTATAATGGTATTTTATTATTCAGCCTGTCTGTTTTAACCATTATCGTGAATGGTATTGCCCTTTCTGCAATTAGTTATAGACTATTTGAATATGGCATTACCCCCAACAGAATTGTAGTATTAGGTGGCAATATTTTAATATTTATAAACTTATTGATTGTAGCATTTCAACTTTTAAAAGCAATAAAAAACAATACCGAGTTAACAGGCGTACAAAATAGTATTGCAAAATACCTACCTGTTTACGCAGTGTGGGTTGGCTTAGTAGCTTTTTTAATGCCCTTTATTTTTAATTTTAAGTAAGGTCAGTAACACCGCAATATTAATATTTACCGTTACTTTAACTTCATGTTCGTTGGATCCCAATGAATAATTTGTTTGCTAAAATAACTCTCATTACATGCCAAGGCAGGTGCAGCTGCTCTAAATCCAAATGCAGCATCTTCCACTACAGGCTTGCCTGTTCTTATGGCATCAAAGAAATTAGTAAAGTGATCTAAATGATCATCGTATCCTATTGGCGCCTTGTATAAAATATCATCTTTTGTTTTTCTTTTTCTTTGCGCTGCTGTCCATTTAGCATTATAATCTTTTTGCATTTCGGTTTGCATGCTTTTTGAAAATGTAAACAAGGAATCATATCCCCCAAAGCCTGGTGCTTCTGGCATATAACTATGCTTCACCGCAATATCATTTCCCTTTACATCCATCACGCCTTCTGATCCAATTAATCGAATAATTTCCTGACCACCTGTTCCACTCACAAAGTTTACTTGTAAAGTCATTTGAAAAGCAGGATGATCATTATTCTTGCCATATTGCATTACCCCGGACATCACATCTGGCATATTTCTACCGTCGTTCCAATGACTAAACTGACCCGTGCTATAAATAGTTTCAGGACCTTTTGAATTCGTAATAAAGTGCGTGCCACTTAATAAGTGAATGAATAAATCACCTGCTACCCCTGTTCCCACTTCTTTATAAGCGCGCCACCAGAAAAACTTTTTGGCATCAAATTCCATCTTCCCAGTTACTTCTATAAATTTATCCCAGTCTGTGGAAGCAGCAGTTGCGTCATTTGGGATGGTATACTCCCAAGCGCCAATAGAGCTTTGTCTGTCATACACTGCATTCACCATATTTAAGTTTCCTATTTCTCCTGCCGCCAATAATTCTTTTGCTTTTGCCAAACCAATACTACTCACTCTTTGTGAACCCACTTGAAAAACTTTACCTGATTTTTTTGCAGCATCCATCACCGAATATCCTTCACTAATTTTATATACCATTGGCTTTTCGCAATACACATGCTT
>CAIOYQ010000167.1 GCA_903862505.1 uncultured Bacteroidota bacterium | reverse complement strand
GTGTTTTTATATATTAATATAACGCATTTGTTATTATTATTTTATTAGTATTTTATTACTATTTTATTATTTATACAGCACTGGATAAACTATGAGTAAATGGGTTTTCACGAAATGCATTTAATAGATCTGATGATATACGGTTATTATCAGCTGTTTCATTGTAATATTGCGGTGTGTTCGTTTTTCCGTATGTCTGTACTGATGGACCATTACGTATAGTAGCTTGCGGTGCCCATAATCTGTTGTTTTCACGGTCAGCATCTAATTTGGACATTGTAACGTTTATTTGGGAATTGAAATGCTTAGCATTTCCTTGATTTGTTCTCGACACAACAACCTTTTCTTTTACGTCATTATTCGTTTGTCTATATTCAGCATCATATTGTCTCAAACCATGTTTAGACGACATACCCATAAATTGATCATGGTTAACTGTATCACGCTGATTCGCAATTGACTGCTGTTCTGTAACAGCGTATGCCGCATTATGACTCTGGTTACCAATATAAGCATTTGGTTGATATAATGTGGTTTCTTTTACTGTTACATCAGGTACATCACAATTATCTAAAACATAGTTTCCTGGTACTTCACCACCAATGTTACCAAATATGCGCATATTTGAAGTATATTCTTCTTTTCTAGATGGTCTTAGTATATCCATAATGGGAGCAATCGCAGCACCAATAGCACTAGTAAACCCGGAACCAAATGTTTGTGGTTGTTGATTTATTGCTCGGTTATTTGTATAATTTATATGACTATTTAGATTTTTTTCTAAATCATGATGTTCACCAGTACCTCTTGTTTTAGAAGGTCCAACTTCAAATCCTTCTAATTGTTGTCTTTTAGAAACTTCGTGTTGCTTTGGAACATAACTAGCTGTCTTAAGTGTCGAATTAGGTGTTCCGTGTTGAAATTTAGTAGTTTCATTTCTGTTAGATGTTTTTTGTATTTCTTCAGAAACAAATCTATTTGCTTTTTCAGCACCCGTTGTGGTTAACCAACGGTCTTGAGAATTAACAAAAAATGTATCTGGTCTATATTTTTCAACTTTTCCTTCAATACCAACATTCTTAATTACTGATGCTGCTGGACCCTGAAGATTGTCTAAAGTATATTCCTGTTTTGGGTTAGTAGATATGCGCATTTCATCAACTGTTTTTGGTAACCATTTATCACGTGCTTCCATTCCGGCATTGAATCCATGACTACCTTCAGCACTATATCCTTTGTCTAAACCAGGACCTACACGGATTGACTCAAATGGCTTAACCATATTATTTCTGTTTACAGGGTTTTGCCTAGATTGGTAAAAGTCGCTCATGTCGGGCATACCGTAAGTCCATTGAACATTGTCCTGGGGTTTAAAAAGTGGCGCTTGTTCAATCTTCTTAATTGTCTGGGAACCGTTTCCTACATAATTGTCTAAAATTGTTTCTGCGTTATTATTATTGTATATTTGGCCTTTGGGTTTACCTCCATTAAACGGTTGCATATTGTTATGAATGAATTCCTTTGAAGCCATGTAATCACCAGTTAGCGAATATATTTGTGGAATATTACTAGTAACTGGGTCTCCAGCACGCTGTCGTTGTTGATAAACATTTTGATTGAAATACTTATCGGTTGCTGCATTTGGATTAGGATATTCTTGTACAGTGTCTACAAGTTCTTTATTGTTCATAATGGGATAATTTTGAGGAGGTATATTTGTATTTGGTAAATAATTGCTGGCCGTTTGTAAATTAGTCCTTATACCCATATTGTTAAAGTTTTCTTTTGGTTTTGAATTATCTTTTTTGGAGTTGTTAGTATTTTGATTTGAAATAACATACATTCCTCCTAATGCTACTAATGGTATCGCTAATTCCATATTATATATATACTTTAAAAAAAACTACAATAAATACACTTTTTAAATTCTTAAAAAGTATATTAAATCCTTAAATATTATCTTTTATATTTATGTTTTAAATACAGGAGCTGTATACAACTGATTATTCTGAGGTATACAATCAAATGTTCTTTTAAAATTATCCTTCTCTAAAATTCTCGTGCTGGTGTAATTTTGAAAAGACATTTCTGTATGTGCTTGAGGATTATTCGGTAATATATATGCATGATTTTGTTGTAAGTCTCTTGCAGTCCACGCTGGCATAATAACCCTAGACTGTTCAGTTGTTAAAGTATCACAATCCGGATAATCTATGGGAGAAGAATATACAGTTTGCTTTTTATATTTATTTTTATCTAAACAATCTCTATTTAAATTTCTATCTATTCCTAAAAGTGAACTTTGAATATCTACAGAATGTGTCCATAAATTGCCTCCCCATTTTTGAGGAATAATTTGTGGGTCTAACATAAAACAAGGTTTATCACCATTGCCAGGAGTATCTAAATACCAGCGTTCCTGGTCGGTTTGTTGTTGTAGTTGTTTACTTATTCTTGCTGGATCATCATGAAATCTTGTAAAAGCCATAT
>CAIOYQ010000166.1 GCA_903862505.1 uncultured Bacteroidota bacterium | reverse complement strand
TCTTATCTTGTAAACAATTCATAAATATGGGGAATCTGTTTAGTAAATCTGTTTTTGCTTTTATGGCCCGACTGGCCATTATTTGCAATATTGCATTTGTGCTTACCATAATGAAGATGCTAATGAAATTACCAATGCCCAATTTTTTGGCCAATTTCATTGCCGTTCTAGGCTTAGAAATGTCTCCAATTGTCAATATTTGCTTTGCCATTTGGTGGATTGCGTTGAAACTTAGAAAAAACAGCATAGAAATCCCTATCTGGCAAACAATTTTGATCCTATTTATGTTAATGTTACAAATCTTATCCGCCCTAATTTTATAAGCACATGATAAACGCTATACTCAAAGACAAACCCACCAAGCTTTTTTTAGCCATCACCGCTTTTTTTGTCGCGAATGCTCTTATTGCAGAGTGCATAGGCGGAAAGATATTTTCTTTAGAAGGGGTATTTGGTTTAGCGCCTGCAAACCTTACCATTTTTGGTCAATCTGGTTTGTCTTTTAATTTAACCTGTGGTGTTTTGCTATGGCCTTTAGAGTTTGTGATCACCGATATTGTAAATGAGTATTATGGCCCCAAAGCAGTTAGAAGAATAAGTTTAATTGCAGTGAGTTTAATTGTATATGCATTTTTGATGTTTTATTTAGCCATGCGCATTGCACCCGCTTCTTTTTGGGTGGGTTCGAAAGTGGATAGTGGGGTACCTAGTATGCAAAATGCATTTGAAGCCATTTTTGGACAAGGCATGTGGATTATATTGGGAAGTTTAGTTGCTTTTTTAGTAAGTCAATTAATTGATGTGATGGTGTTTCATAAAATTAAAAAAATTACCGGGGAGAAAATGCCATGGTTAAGAGCAACGGGTTCAACGCTTGTCTCTCAATTAGTAGATAGTTTTGTGGTCTTAGTAATCGCCTTTAAGTTGGGTAACAATTGGACTTGGTCTTTTGTGATGGCAGTATGTGTAGTAAATTATATGTACAAATTTGGGATGGCAATAATATTAACACCCGCCATTGCATTTATACAATCCAGGATTGAAAAATATGTAGGCCAGGAGACTGCGAAGAAAATGAAATTAGCGGCAATGGGGATTGAACAAGCGCTATAAAATTGCCCTATTCTAAAATCGTTTTTTATTTAGCAGCATTTTAATGGCTACTTTGTCAATAGGAAGTGTCATCACTTCTTCACTAAGTTCATTAATAGATACCCATCTTAAATGCTCGGCAGTCCCTTTTACATCGGCAATCTGTTCTGGTAAAAAATCAAAAGCTTTTTCTTTTGTCAACACTTTGTCAGTATCGTGGGCATGGACATAATAGTAGATGGAAATAATTTGATCGGTATGATTAAAAGCGGAGATTTGAAAAAAATCGGTGGTGTAAAAATGTTCTCCCACCTTAACTTCTAAATTTGCTTCTTCCATAAATTCCCTCGCCAATCCGTCTCTAGTGCCTTCGCCTATTTCCAATCCTCCGCCGGGAAGCTTGGTAATATAATTGCCTCTAATAAATTCATCACTTACTAACAGCCTGTCTTGTTCGTCTATTAAAATTCCGTACACTCTCACATTGAACAATGCCATCGTAAATTATTTAATTAAAATTATTTTATGTGGATGCTTGATTTGTAAACAAAAGTGCCAGGACCTTTTAACCAAATATGCGTAAAATGCCCACCTCCCAAATTATGAAAGCTAACTGCTAATTTTCCACCAAGGGTTTGAATATGTATGTCATGTTCACCTTCTTTCTGTAAACAAGATGTTATTGCAGCAGCGGTTACACCTGTGCCACAACTATAGGTTTCATTTTCTACTCCTCTTTCATACGTACGAACAAATAAATGATCACCTTGATGCGCTACAAAGTTTACATTAATACCTTTTTTGCTAAATCTATCATTATATCTGATTGCTTTCCCTTCCTTAAATACATCATATGTTTCAATCTCACTTACCATTTTAACATAATGAGGTGAACCCGTATCGGTTACAAAAAAATCAGTTCCGGTTTCAACCGATTTCACATCGGTCATTTTTAAATGTACCCACCCGTTGTTATGAATTGACGCTTCATGTGGTCCATCTATTGCAATAAAATTATAATTTTCTTTCACTATTCCATTATCATGTGCGAATTGAACCAAACATCTTGCGCCGTTCCCACACATGGTTCCCTCTGTCCCATCAGCATTATAATAAGTCATTGAAAAGTCATAGCCCTTTGCCATGCTCATTAACATAAGCCCATCTGCTCCTACTCCAAATCGGCGATCGCATAAAAAAGCAATTTGTTGATTAGACAATGAAATGCTGCCATCCCTGTTGTCAATGATTACAAAATCGTTGCCCGTGCCTTGATATTTGGAGAAATTAATGTTCATAAAACACGCATTAAATAGTTGCAATAATACCTAATGTTTTTTGGATCATATTGTCCACTGCACTTGCCATGTCCTTACTATATTCTTTTTTAACTCTATTGGCAATAATCACATTTATACTTAAACATTGGTGTCCTAGTAAATTACACAAACCGTATATCGCACTGGTTTCCATTTCAAAATTAGCAATATGGTGGTTGCCATATTTAAAACTTGTCATTTGGTCCACTAAATTAGGCATGCTTAAAGGAAGTCTTAAAATGCGTCCTTGTGGGCCATAGAAGCCCGGGCAAGTGACGGTAATGCCTTGACTATAACCTTCACTAAAATGTTTTATTAAAGCTGCACTCGCACTTGCAATATAAGGTTGCACACGATGATTTGTAATTTGTGTATGTTGTTCAAATGCAGAAAGAATGGCTTGCTCTTCCGAATTATTTTCCAATTTATAAAAATGCAATAAATTATCAATGCCCAAACCATGTGTGCCAGCCACCAATTGATCTACACCTACTTCCCCTTGCAAAGATCCACAAGTGCCCATTCGAATGATAGAAACCGATTTCTTTTTTTCGTTAATAGTTCTGGTATTAAAATCAATATTTACCAATGCGTCTACTTCATTTAAAGCAATATCAATATTGTCGGGGCCAATGCCTGTGCTTAAAACTGAAAGTCTTTTATTTCCAATATAGCCGGTATGGGTAATAAATTCTCTATGCTCGCATTTAAATTCAATACGATCAAAGTATTTACTTACACTCGCTACTCTTTCTGGGTCTCCAACGGTAATAACCGTATCTGCTAGTTCCTCTGGTCGCACATTTAAGTGATAAACTGCCCCGCGGTCGTTAATAATGAGTTCTGAAGCGCCAATTGCCGACATATTTTAGTTATTTATGGTACAAATGTCGTTTAAATCGTATTAGTTGTAAAATTCTTTTATAATTAAGTTCTTTGTGTTATTTTCGCGTCCCAAAAGGGTCCTGTGGCCGAGTGGCTAGGCAAAGCTCTGCAAAAGCTTCTACAGCGGTTCGAATCCGCTCGGGACCTCGATACAAAGCCTCTCAACGAAAGTTGAGAGGCTTTGTTCATTTAAGATAGCGTCACAAGCTTGCTTGTGTAAGCTGACGAGAATGAATAAAGCACAACACAAATCACAGATTTGTGTTGAAAAGGCTTTGGGTAAAACGGGTTAGCCGAGGCGGATGCTAGCGAAGCTAGCTATCCGAAGACGAGTTAATCCCACTTTGCCTATTCCAATCAATCACCTATTTTTACACCATGAAACACTCTCAGACCATCGGAATTATTTTTTGCCTAACCTTATTCTTTTTTAGCACTCAACCTTTAGTGTTCATTGAAAGTCAGCAATGGATTATCACAGGTTGGAAAACCGCAGAAAGCAACTATGGTCAACCGGGTAAATTTTTCGCCTATATTGGAGGCATGTCCTTAGTATTATTCATATTACCTTATTTATGGGCGAAAAGATTTAATATGGCATTAGGCGCTTTTTTAGTTGCATGGAGCTTTAGAAACTTTTTAGTTTTGTCCACCTGCCAAATGGGGGAGTGTCCACAAAAACAATGGGCATTGTATGGCTGTATTATTATTTCCTTTGGTATTTTAATAATGACCTTTCTCCCCAAAATTACGGTTGTAAAAACTGCGAAGTAATAAAATAAAAAAGCCTCACAATTGCGAGGCTTTTTTATTTTATTAAGACAATCTCTTTAATGCTTCTGCTATCATTCCTACTGCCTCTTTAATTTGATCTGCCGTAATAATCAACGGTGGTGCAAAACGAATCTTATCACCATGTGTTGGTTTAGCAAGTAATCCTAAATCTCTTAGGTGTAAACAAAGCTCCCAAGACACTTCTGGATCTTTGTGATTTATTACAATGGCGTTTAACAATCCACGACCACGTACTAATTTAATAAGTGGTGAATTTAATTTTTCTAATTCCGTTCTTAATAATTTACCCATCGCCTCTGCGTTCTCTGCCATCTTTTCACTCTTTAACACTTCCAATGATTTCATAGCAACTGCACAGGCCAATGGATTGCCTCCATAAGTAGAACCATGTTCACCTGGTTTAATTTGCATCATGATCACATCATCGGCAAGCACTGCAGAAATGGGTAAGGTGCCTCCGCTCAAAGCTTTTCCTAAAATTAAAATATCTGGTCTAACGTCTTCATGATCACATGCCAGCATTTTTCCAGTGCGCGCTAAACCTGTTTGAATTTCATCGGCAATAAATAATACATTGTATTTGGTACATAAATTTCTAACGCCTTTTAAGTAACCATCATCTGGCAATACAACCCCTGCTTCTCCTTGGATGGGCTCCACCATAAATGCAGCAACATTCGTATCTTTTAATTCATTCTCTAAAGCTGCTAAATCATTATAAGCTACCAATCCAAATCCTGGCATATAAGGGCCAAAACCTTTAAAACTACTAGGGTCGGTAGAAGAAGAGATTGCCGCTAATGTGCGCCCCCAAAAATTGCCTTCTGCAAAAATTATTCTTGCTTTATTTTCTGGAATACCTTTTACATTGTAGCCCCATCTTCTTGCTAATTTAATTGCCGTTTCACCACCTTCTACTCCTGTATTCATAGGCAATACTTTTTCGTATCCAAAATACTTTGTGATATAGGCTTCATATTCCCCTAATAAATTATTATGGAATGCACGAGAGGTTAAGGTTAATTTAGCAGCTTGTTCTTGTAAAGTTTTAATAATTCCTGGGTGACAATGTCCCTGATTCACTGCAGAATAGCCGCTTAAAAAATCGTAATATCTTTTTCCATCCACATCATATAAAAAAACGCCTTCGCCTTTTTCTAAAACTACAGGAAGGGGATGATAATTGTGTGCGCCGAATTGATCTTCTAGTTCCAAATACTTTGCAGCATTGGCACTAACAGTATGGTTAGTTGACATGTGTTAATTTTTAAATAAAAAGGAAAAAAAGGAAGTTGGAAAAGTCCACTGAGTTAAGTCAGTGAGTATGAAAAAGTAGTATGTAATTCAATTACCCTATGGGATGATTCAGTAAATCTAAGTTCAAAATGAGGATATGTACCTTTTTCATAGGGCTAAGTTATGTTTTTCTCTTTAAATTCCGATATTTTGGACTTACATTCGCAAAAACAAATCCTTTTGAAACCTTTTGTATCCATAGTTATTCTTAATTATAACGGGGTAAAATACTTGCAAGCGTTTTTACCAACCGTAATGGCTACGCAATATGAAAATTTTGAAGTAGTGGTGGCGGATAACGGTTCATCGGATAATTCCATTTCTTTTTTACAACACAGTTTTCCTACTGTTAAAATAATTACATCGCCCAGCAATGAGGGGTTTGCAGGTGGGTATAATTGGGCACTTAAATTAATCACTGCGGAGTATTATGTATTATTAAATTCAGATGTGGCTGTTACGCCCAATTGGTTAAACCCAATGGTGGATTTATTTTTATCTGATGCGAATATTGCTGCATGCCAACCCAAATTATTATCTCATAAAGAACCTACTTATTTTGAGTATGCAGGTGCAGTTGGGGGTTGGATAGACTGTTTAGGATATCCTTTTTCTAGAGGGAGAGTTTTTGATTATTGTGAAGTAGATACTAAACAATACGAGGACAGCACACCTATTTTTTGGGCATCCGGTGCATCGATGATGATAAGATCCTCTGTATTCCATGAATTGAATGGGTTTGATCCACATTTTTTTGCGCATCAGGAAGAAATTGATCTTTGTTGGAGAATTCAATTAGCAGGATATAAAATATACTGTTGTCCAAGTTCTACGGTATTTCATGTTGGAGCAGGAACCCTTCCTAGAGGAGGTCGTAAAGTATATTTAAACTTTAGGAATAATTTGGTAATGCTTTGCAAGAATTTACCTTTGACTGAATTACTATGGAAATTGCCACTTAGATTATCCTTAGATGCTTTGTCGGCATGGAAAGGTTTATTAACAGGAGATGGCAGCTTTTTTACCGCAATTGTAAAAGCGCATTTTTCCTTATTTGGCTATATTTTGAAAGGGAAAGTTCGTCGTTCACAGATCCTTAAAAGCATGGGTACTTTAGATGGAGTTTACACTGGATCCTTGGTTTATCAGTACTTTATTAAAAAGAGGCATTATTTTAATAAAATTGTACAATAACTTAAGCTTTTTTAAGAACTAGTCGCTATTTTTGCGTCCGTAATAATACTCTATGTCACAAGATTTACACCAACCCGAAGTTTCTAAGGATATTAACTCAAATTGGGTTACTTCTTCTAGATTCCTATTCTACGTATCTATTTTTGCTATTTTGTCTTTAGTAGTAGGAAACTGCTCTAAATTATTTAGCAGTGGTTTCAAGAAGACCACTCCTGAAGTACAAACCAGCTCTCAATACAAGCCGGAATATAAGTAGAAAAATTTTGTTGGTGTGCTTTGAATCCTTATTTTTGCACTCCTAAAAATAGTTCTTATACAAGCGAAAGTAGCTCATTTGGTAGAGCACGACCTTGCCAAGGTCGGGGTGGCCGGTTCGAGCCCGGTCTTTCGCTCCAAAAGCCCGAATTTCGGTTCGGGCTTTTTTTTAAGTCTTTAAATAGACGCCCTGGTGGTGGAACTGGTAGACACGCAGGACTTAAAATCCTGTGGGCCGCAACGCCCGTGCGGGTTCGATTCCCGCCTGGGGCACAAAGCCTCTCAACCTAAGTTGAGAGGCTTTTTTTATTCGAAACAACTTCGAAAGCTCGCTTTCGTAAGTTGGGGCGCATAAAAAAAGCCAATTAAAATGCAAAGCATTTTAATTGAAAGGCTTTGGGTAAGACCCGATATCGAGGAAGACGGCGAATGCAATGAGCCGGCAGTCCCCGTAATCGAGGAAGACGGCGAATAAGAAGACGCGAATGAGCGTCTGATGGAAGCCGTCAGTCCCGTTTCTCTCCGTATCTTAGCACCAATTATTTTTCTTTAATAAATCACTATGAACCAAGCCCTTGTATCACAACGTTTTTTAGAGTTAGTAGAAATCATGGATACCCTTCGTGAAAAATGCCCATGGGATCAAAAGCAAACCATACATAGTTTAAGAAGCAATACTATCGAAGAATTATATGAGCTGGTAGATTCTATTGTGGAGGAGGATTGGGATGGGATTAAAGAGGAGTTGGGTGATATTATGTTGCACGTTTTATTTTATGCAAAAATTGGTAATGAAAAAGGCAAGTTCACTTTAGACGAAGTAATGGAAGGGATTGCGAAAAAATTAATACATAGGCATCCACATATTTATGGAGATGTAAAAGTGGATAATGATGAGGATGTAAAAAGAAACTGGGAGCAATTAAAATTACAGGAAGGGAAAGGGAATAAAACTATTTTAAGTGGTGTGCCCAATAGTTTACCAGCTATGGTAAAGGCATTGAGAATACAAGAAAAAGTAAAGCATGTAGGGTTTGAGTGGGAGAATAAAGAGCAGGTATGGGACAAAGTAGAAGAAGAAATAAGAGAATTGAAAGTAGAAATCACTGCCAATGATCAGGAAAAGATGGAGCAAGAATTTGGCGATGTTTTATTTAGTATGATTAACTATGCACGTTTTTTAAATATTGATCCAGAAACAGCACTAGAAAAAACGAATAAAAAATTTAAACATCGTTTTGAATTAATGGAATCTTTTGCCAATGAACATGCATTAGATCTCGCCCAAATGAGCCTAATGGAGAAGGAAGCGCTTTGGCAAAAAATGAAGTAAAAAAATCTTTCTTAGTCATTTAAATTTAACATAAAAGCATAATTACCATAATAGCCGGGATAGAATCCACCAAGTTTAACACTTCCGTTGGATTTATTGATGGCATCATAAAAATCAGTTAAATTAGTAACTTCTTTGTCATTCACGGACATAATCACAAATCCTTTCTCAATACTGCTTTTGCTTAAAACGCCCGTTCCCAATTCTTTAATGACGACGCCACCATTTATTTCATTTTTATCTGCTGTGGCTTTATCCAATGTTTCTATTTTGCCTCCTAATTTTTCAGTTAGTTTACTGCTTTTAGCAACCTCTGTATTTCCAAGTTTTGCTTTTAAAATAATATCAATAGTAGATTCTTTGTCATTGTGTTTTACGGTAAGGGTAATTTTGTCACCTGGCTTATATTTTGATACCTGCTCTTGAAGTTCGGGCGAACTTTTAATTGTAACGCCATTAAACTTGGTAATCATATCACCCGCTTTTAATTTACCTGCTTCTGCGGCACCACCTTCTAAAACACTTGTAATTAAAACTCCTTCACCTGGCTTATATTTAATATTTAAATCAGATTCTACTTTTTTAATCTGCTCCTCGGACATATCTTCCTGCGCCATGGATACGCCTAAATAAGCTCTTTGCACCGCACCAAATTTTACGATATCAGTTACTACTTTCTTTACAATATTTACTGGTATTGCATAAGAGTAACCGGCATAAGATCCGGTAGGAGACATGATCGCAGAATTAATTCCAACTAACTCTCCATTAATATTAACCAAGGCGCCACCGCTATTTCCTTGGTTGACTGCAGCGTCTGTTTGCAAGAAAGATTCGATAGGTCTATCTCCCTGTCTTGAATTCACATCTATACTTCTATTTTTTGCACTTATAATTCCTGCAGTTATAGTCACATCTAAATTTAATGGATAGCCAATAGCCAATACCCATTGTCCTAATTTTACATCATCACTATTGCCATAAACTAAGTAGGGCATATTGGTTGCTTCAATTTTAATAACAGCTATGTCACTGTTGGGATCTGCGCCTACCACTTTGGCTTTGTATACTTTTTTATTCGTAAGGGTAACAGATATTTCATCTGCACCAGTAATTACGTGATTATTGGTAACGATATATCCATCACCTGTAATTAAAACTCCACTACCACTCGCTCTTTGCTCTGGCATCATTCTAGGGCCTCCAAAATAGTCGCCAAACGGATCCTCGCCAAAAAAATCAAAGAACGGATTTCTTTGTCTTTGATTATTTCCATTTTCCATTTTTTTTGCATTGGTCTTTGTTTTAATATGCACTACTGCTGGAGAGGCCGCACTTGCTGCAAGTGTAAAATCGGTAGAAGTAGTTGGCGCTGCGCCATTTAAAAAACTTGCATAATTAGCTGGTAATTTTCCATTGGTCTCCACTGAATTGCTATTGGACTTAGCCCATTTTGCAAATCCCAAAATGCTTAACAGGGTTGTACAAGCACTGATGCCAATAATAGCCAATACATTCTTGTAATTTAAATTCATATCTTTTTATTTTTCAATTTTACTGTTACTTATATTTTTGCAAATGATATGCCATTGTTTTGGCAAAATAACAAAGTTGAAAGAATGTCACAAATTGTTATAGCTGCTTTAACAAAATATTTACGAAAATATTCGTTTTATCAACATTTGACAAAATTAGTTATAAATTTTTGATAAAAATTCCAGGGTGTCCACACCATCTGCATACTGAACGAGCATCGGTTTTTGTATACTCCCAAAGGGTAGCCCATTTTTACCAACTATGCACTGAATGTCTTGTGGGTTCAAAACGGGCGTTTCACCCGGGGTATAAAACTGATAATGTATCTGCGAAATGGCAGCAAATGGGGAGGGGTGCTCACTTAATAATATGCCACCTGCATCCATGTAAAATTGCCTGGTCATCATTAATAATGCCAACTGATAATCATAATTGTGCTTATACTTATGTTGGTCAATTAAATAAGCATACTTCTTTAATGCGGTAAGTAAGGGTATAAAATCATATTCCTTTGGCACCCAAATCTGTGTTACGTTTCTGCAACCCATTCCAAAATAAAGCATCATATCGTTGGCAAGTAGTTCAAGCATTTCAGGAGTTTCGGTTCCATCCAATATAGCAACGGAAGTTTTATTCTTTCTTATAATATGGGGGTACTTGCCAAAGTACTGCTCAAAATAATGCCCAGCACTATTACTTCCTGTAGCAATATAGGCATCGCAGTTTTTGAGTTGTTCCTGAACAACAATCAAGGGCTTAAATGCAGGATTAATTTCAATTAATGAATCAATAATATATTGCATGAGTACAGTGTCCTTGGTGGATAATTTAACAACGGCTGTATGCCCAGCAATAAGTACACTCAATAAATCGTGGAAGCCTACCATGGGGATATTACCCGCCATCACAATACCTATTTTTTTATGGGTGGCGTTATTGGGAATAGATGGATATAATTGAGCCCATTCTTGCATTGCGGCTGTTTGCAAATATTGTTCAACGATTTGCTGGGTGGCCTGCTGAATAAACTCGGGTAAAAACCAAGCATTTTGGTTGTTAGCCTTCCATTTGACCTCTTTAAAACCCTCATTTCCGTCGTTTAAATATTTATCTCCAAGGGTAAAAAAAGCGTCTATTCTTGCTTGAATGTTCATATCAGTTCTTTATATTTGTAAGGCAAAAGTACGTCACTAATTATTAAATTATTTTTATGGCACTGAAAATCACCGACGAATGTATCAATTGTGGAGCTTGTGAACCAGAATGTCCAAATAACGCTATCTACGAAGGTGGTGTTGAGTGGGCTATGGCTGACGGCACTACAGTTAAAGGAAGTTTTAATTTATTAGATGGATCGGCTGTTGATGCGGACGCAAGAATCGCACCAATTGCTGCTGACACCTACTATATTACAGCTAATAAATGTACCGAGTGTCAAGGTTTCCACGAAGAGCCACAATGTGCTGCAGTATGTCCTGTAGACTGTTGTGTGCACGATGAGTTATACCAAGAAACGGTAGAAGTATTACTGGCAAAAAAAGAAAGACTACACGCTTAGTTTAAAGATAAAAAAAGGGAAGTTTTTCCCTTTTTTTATTTCCTATATTTATAGTTCAATAATTGATTAATAGTTGAAGATGAAAAAGAAAGTAGCACTTGTTACGGGTGGTTTGAGTTCAGAAGCACAGATTAGTTACAAAAGTGCAAAGACGGTAATGAGCGCGTTAGACAAAAACAGTTATGAGGTTTATTTAATTGATATTCATCCAACGGGATGGTGGTATGAGAATTTGGTGGGAGAAGAAGTGGCTGTAAACAAAGCTGATTTTAGTATTGAAGAAGGAGGGGAGAAAATAAATTTTGATGTTGCTCTAATGTGTATTCATGGTACACCTGGTGAAGATGGAAAATTACAGGGATACTTTGACATGATTGGAATGCCTTATACAAGTTGCGATACAGCAACCTCTGCATTAACATTTAATAAAAGATATACAGTAGCGGTGGCTGGATTTGGCGGTGTGCATGTTGCAAAGTCGTTGCATTTATTTGCAGAAATACCCATGCGCCCTAATGAAATATTAGATCAATTAAAATTGCCGGTATTTGTAAAGCCCAATAATGGAGGAAGTAGTTTAGGGATTAGTAAAGTAAATACTGCCTTGGAGTTGCCCACTGCTTTAGAAAAAGCATTCAAAGAAGATACACAAGTGTTGGTTGAAGAATTTATAAGTGGCAGAGAATTTACCATTGGTGTTTTTAAATCCAAAGGAGTGTTAACGGTACTGCCGATTACCGAGATTACCACTGAAAATGAATTTTTTGATTTTGAAGCAAAATATCAAGGGAAGAGTAAGGAAATCACACCCGCAATTGTTTCAGAAAAAATGTTTAATGATTTAACGGTTGCTGCTAAAAAAGTTTATACTACTCTAAATTGCAGAGGGGTGGTTAGAGTAGACTTTATATATGATGAGGCTGCTGAAAAAGCCTATATGCTGGAAGTTAATACGGTGCCTGGTCAAAGTGAGGCAAGTGTAATTCCGCAACAAGTAAAAGTGATGGGTTGGAATTTAAGTGAATTTTATGCTACTTTAGTGGAGGATGCCTTAGCCAATAAAACCAATTCATAATCCATTTATGGAAGCCATTGATAAATTATTAAAAAAGCCTTTGTGGGTAAATATCTTGGTGGGTATTGGTGCATTTTTATTTTTCTTTGTTTTAATTTTCTTTTCCTTGGGCTTGATTACGGGGAATGGCAAAACAGAAAAAGTACCATCCGTTGTTGGATTAGATATTAGCACAGCGGAACATAATTTAACAGCCTTAGGTTTTGAAGTAGTGATTCAGGATTCTATTTATGTAGATACTTTGGCGCGTACAGCAGTATTGAGGCAGACGCCCGATGTGGATGAAGTAGTCAAAAAAGGCAGAACGATTTATTTAACAATTAATAGAGTGCTCGCTCCTCAAATAGAAATGCCAAATTTAGTGGGCTTCTCCTTGCAGAGTGCAATCACTTATTTAAAAGTGCTAGGACTAAGGGTGGGAACCATTACCATGCAACCGGATAGAAATAAAAACGTTATTTTGGATCAGTTGGTAGATGGTGTGCGTATTGCGCCTGGTGCTAAAATTTCTTCAGGAACTGTTATCCAGTTGTTTGCGGGGGATGGTTCTTTAAGCACCTTGTTGGATGTGCCAGATTTAGTTGGTTTAAATGTAGAAACTGCTAGAAGTTTAATTGAAAGTTCTGGATTTGTAGTAGGTGCTTTTTCTTCTAATTCAAGTATTCAAGATACGGCTAGCGCATTTGTAATTGCTCAGAGTCCTTTCGCCTTCTCTGAAAAATTAGATTCCTTAAATATGCCCATAAAAAATAGGGTGCCCATAAAAACAGCTATAAATCTTACAATAGATATGACGGCACCTATTCGAGAATCAGTTGATACCATTAAAAATTAAAATTATATGCAAACCATTACTGTAGCAGCATTGAAAGAGAAAGTGGATGCTGGAGAAAAAATAAATTTATTAGATGTTCGGGAACCACATGAGCATGCTGCATTTAATATTGGAGGGCAATTAATGCCATTGGGATTGATTCAGTCTTTACAAATTGATGAAATCGAACATTTGAAAGACGAAACCGTTTATATTTATTGTCGAAGTGGTAACCGAAGTGGACAAGCCTGTTTAATGTTGGAGCCTTATGGGTTTAAAAACGTAATTAATGTTACGGGGGGTATGTTGGCTTGGCAGGAACAATTTCCAGGTTAAGTTTACCAATTTTTTCAGCAGTTTTTTCTATATTCTATTTATAAAATAATTAATTAAGTATGAAAATTTTAATTGGTCTCTTTTTGTATTGCACTTTAATTTTGAGTGCTTGTAACACAAGTAATCCTGTAGCAAGTAATGCTGCAAATAATTATCACGACACCACAGGTAGGACAGATATTTTTGCAGGAGGGATTCAAATGATACCTATTCAAACTGTTAAAGGAACCTTTAATGTTTGGACAAAAAGAATAGGGAACAATCCAAAAACCAAAGTACTGTTATTACATGGAGGCCCTGGTGCTACCCACGAGTATTTTGAATGCTTTGATTCATTCTTTCCGCAAGAAGGCTTTGAATATTATTATTATGATCAATTGGGTTCGGCGTATTCCGATAACCCCAATGATTCTTCTTTATGGAACATTGATCGTTTTGTAGAAGAGGTGGAAACGGTAAGAAAGGCCTTAAAGATGGACTCCTCAAACTTTATTTTATTGGGTCACTCATGGGGTGGTATATTGGCAACGGAGTATGCTTTAAAATATCAACGCAATTTAAAAGGGTTAGTTATTTCTAACATGGTGCCTTCTGTACCGGAGTATAACGCATATGCCAATAATGTACTTGCGCCTAAGTTGCCTAAAGATATATTGGCTAAAATTAGATCCTATGAAGCAAAAGGGGATTATACCAATCCAACCTACTTACAATTAATTGCAGATAATTATTATCCTGAGCATGTTTTAAGGATGCCTCCAGCTACTTGGCCAGATCCTGTTAAACGCGCATTTGCTAAAATGAACTACCCTTTATATTTACAAATGCAAGGACCTTCGGAGTTTGGTATTGTAGGGAATGCAAGTTTAAAAAATTGGAATCGGAAACCCGATTTAAATAAAATTAAAGTACCCGTTTTAAGTATTGGTGGTGAATTTGATACTATGGACCCTAAAGCCATGGAAGAAATTGCCAAGTTGGTACAAAATGGACAATACTTATATTGTTCTAAAGGTTCGCATATGTCTATGTATGACGATCAGCAAACTTACTTTACTGGCTTAATTAAGTTTATTAAAGGGCTTGAAAAATAGCCTACTTAGTATATCCAAAAAAAGGAGCACATTCGTGCTCCTTTTTTTGGATGGTATTATTAGTATATGGATTATTTAAAATCAAGTTTTAAACTTAATAGAAAATTTCTGCCTGCCATCGGAAAATAGTTATTAGAGGTGGTAGTAGTGCCTCCATATACATAGCTATAAGTGTATCCGTTAGGTTCATATTTAACGTCCATAAAGTTTAATACATAAAATTGTAACAAAGCAGTCCGGTTAATCTTTTTTGTTAATGTGTAAGCAATACTTAAGTCATTTATAAAATAAGGCTTTAGTGTTCTTTTGTCATTTTGCGTATTGTCTAAATATTGCTTTGACACATACTTGCTAGTCCAATTAAAATTAATGTTATTAGATGCCTTGAAGATAAATTGGTGTGCTGCAGTTGCATTAGGAGAAAGGGCTATGTCTGTATTATGATGAGCTATGGCTGCCTGTCCTCCTTTATCATAATCATCAAAATATTCAGTAAAGTGTTCAATTTTATTTTTGCTCAACGTAATATTGCCAACGCTTGTTAAAAATGTATTTATTTGCCATGTTTCTTCTATTTCTATACCCGCACGATAGCTTTTAGCAACGTTTGTTCTCGTATAGGAGCCGACATTGTTAATTTTTCCTGTGAGTACTAACTGATCCTTATAGCTCATGTAGTAAATGTTCACTCCCCAATTAAATAATTTTCCTTTGCTATTAAATCCAGTTTCCCAATCGTATAGCACTTCTTGTTTTGGTTGTTCTGTAATACCGGTTTCAAAATCATCTCTATTTGGTTCTTTATGCGCAATAGCAATACTTGTATAGTAGGTGGTTTTATTATGTTTATAACTTATTCCTGCTTTGGGATTAAAGAAGTTAAAACTTCTATCTACCAATAGGCTAGGGTTGCCATCAAATCCATTCATGGTATGTTGTACCTTTCTAAACTGGAGGTCAACAAAACTAGTGAAGTACTTACTAAATGCATGTTCCCATTTAGCATATGCGTTGAAGTCTTTTTTTATTCCATTATTGTCATAATAAATAAAATTCTTTTTTTGTAGTGCGTATATGAAGGCTAGGTCACCTGGAATTTCTCCAAAATGTCTACCATCGTAAATGCTCCAGCCTCCGCCGATGATGAGTTGCTCTTTATTTTTTTGATAATTTAATGAGACTATTTGACCATAAAAAGAGTTGTCCAACCATCTTCTTCTTATTAAAAATATAGGGTCCGCCTGTGTTAGATTTAATCCGTAATCAGATAGCGTAACATTTGATTTAAACTCTTCATAATACCCACGCCCCTGGGTTAAAAACAAGGCCGTATTCCATTTAAGATGAGTGCTAATTTCTTGGTTGTAAAATAACTGATAATGGGTTTGGGTATAGTTGTCCGTTTGGTTATCATATGGATCTCCGTTTTTTTCTGTTCCTGCAGGGTTGTACGTTCTATTGGTCGCCAAGCTGTCTTCGGGTACGCCCAGCCATGCTTGATAAGTTTTTTCCTTACCAGAAAAAATGTTTAATCTCAAAGACGATTTATCACCCCAATAAGTAGTGCTTAGATAGAATGATTTTAAATCCGATGTTGCTCTGTCTATAAATCCATTACTTATAATATTACTAATACGCCCGTCAATAGTTAAACGGTTGTTTAATAATCCTGAACCAAATTGTAAATTATTTTTTTGTGTATTAAAAGAGCCAATACTATTTTGTAAAGAAAGGTAATGGGCAGGTCGGTAATCATTTGTAGCTAAATTAATTGATGCGCCAAAAGCACTTGCGCCATTCGTGGAGGTTCCAACGCCTCTTTGAATTTGTATACTATTTGCGCTGGAACTAAAATCTGGTAGGTTTACAAAGTAGGCACCCATACTTTCCGCATCATTGTAGGGTATGCCATTTAAGGTAATATTAATCCTAGTGGCATCTGTTCCTCTAATTCGAATCCCTGTATAACCTATACCGGTGCCAGCATCTGAATTGGCTACGATTGAGGGGGTGTTTTGAATAATATAAGGAAGGTCTTGTCCAAAATTTGCCTGTGCTATTTGCTGTGCGTTCATATTGCTTTTGGCAAAAGGGCTATTATCATTTACCCTTACAGCAAGCACTTCTAATGGTGGAAGGCTTCGGACACTGTCTTTAAATTTCTGGAGACTGTCTTTTTTTAAAAGGGTTTGATTTGTTGGCTGTGCCCATGCAGGTGCAAGCAGCATTAAAAAGATGATTGTTCCCAATAACTTAGTCATTACGATATTTTAACTATTAATAAATGGGAACAGGAATAATAAGCTATGAGAAGTGCACGAGCGGTGCGGTACCTTCCCTTCGCAGGCATTACCCTGTTCAGGTTCAACGGGTTTTATCTCAGCTTTTTACAGCACCCCGAGGACAATGCAAAACTAATACCTATGATTTAATCTACCAACTGTAACTTTACTTACTAATTTTCGTTATACGATATATAAATACCCAAATATGAAAAATCTATACATTGTAAGCTTACTTTTTTTGTGCATTCAAACAAATGCCCAAAAGCCTGCGCTCATTTATGACGACAATGCGCAGTTAAGACAGGTGGGTAATTTTAAAGCGATTAGGGTATCCAGTGGGATAGATTTATACCTAACGCAATCAGATAATTGTCAAGTAGCCGTGAGCGCATCTAATAATCAAATAAGAGATCGTATACAAACTAGTATAGAAGGGGAAACCTTGGTGATTAAATTTGATAATTCAAATGGTTGGAGTTGGAGTAGTTGGGGAAATTACAAAATGAAAGCCTATGTAAGCATTAAAGAACTAAATGCTTTAACAGGATCGGGTGCATCTAGAATTAGGTTATTGTCAACCATTATCACTCCAAAATTACAAGTAAAACTTTTGGGCGCAACCGATTTAAGTGGAGATATTGAAACGCGCGTTTTCTCTTTAAATTTATCAGGTGCTTCTGATTATAAAGGGAAATTAAATGCAAGTTCGTTTGTATTTAATGGATCGGGTGCGAGTAGTTGTGAAATTTCAGGTACTGCCGATGATCTCTCTCTTGATTTGTCTGGAGCAAGTATCGCTAAATTTTATGAATTATTTGCAAAAGGAGCCATTGTAAATTTATCTGGTGCAAGCGCCGCAAATATTCGGGTAAGTGAGTTGCTAAAAGGGGATATATCTGGAGCCAGTATTATTAATTATAAAGGGGATGCTATTGTAAAGGAAATGAAAGAGTCTGGTAGTTCCAGTATTCGTTTCAGGAACTAGTTTACCTTCGCAACACTATCGCTTATAAATTCTATTATAAGATTTTATGTAAAATCTTAAATCCAAACATACTCCAAGTGCTTGAAGCATTTGTATTTGTTGAAGTATAATGCGCAACAAAATCAATATTTTTAAAACTATATCCAAGCTGAGGACTTACTAAGAATCCACCTTTTGTGGAACCACCGGCAGTTGAACTTCCATACCCAATCCCAATACCTGGTTTTAAATTATTGACATTCACATTTGCTCCTACTAACATGGGTATGAAAGCAACATTAAATCCATTGTTCAAATAAGCATTATAACCTGTTTGAACAAAGGCTTCTACATTTTCAGACAATGAAGCTTTGGCAGTTACATCTAATCCAAATCCACTAGAAGATTTTGGATTCCCCGTTGCTTTATAACTTGAATAGCCACCTCCAAAACTCAAGGAATATTTTTGTTGAGCATTTGCATTTAATGCCAATAAGGTGATCAATCCGAAACTCATTAAAAAGGCCTTTTTCATATATTGTTATTTTAGTCTGTTAATTAAAACTGCGATTATTGAATTTGACTCCGCTTAAGCTATGAATCCTAATCTCATACTTGACTTCAAATTTAGGATTTTATTTAACGCTATTGAACTTTAATTTGAAGGAGTTATATCTGATTACTACTCATTAATCAACTAGGTTGGAGAATGATACCGTGAGGAAACGACCACCTGAAGAAGAACATCTTAATCTGGAGGAAACCAACGATTTTGCTGACACGGTGGGGTTAGTTAATGACGCAACTATGTTTGATGCTGAAGTGACCTATCACATGGATGAATTGCAGCGGCGAACAGCCGATCCACTCCCGTATGCAGGTGGGCATTGGCAGGGAGATGCAGCACTAGGTGGTGATGCCAACTACGAGGACTACAACCAGACATTTGAGGTAGATGAGCAGCACAACACCTCTACGACACTGGAGAAGAAGCATTTCAAGTCCGATGAAGTAGATTCTCCAGAAGTTACTTGTCTTACAGAATTCCTCAAAAGTCCTTCCCATGATAAAGTTAACAACAAAGACGATGAGAAAGTATATGATGTGTGGGATGAGTCCTGGGTTCAGGACCGCACAGTGGATCAACGTAACAAGACAAGTCTTACCACAGGGTTTAGTGCTTATTCAATTGCAGAAGCGTGAGAATGGCAGAGTCAATTAAACAGAAAGGTCGAGAACCACGACTGTGTAGTCAGTCGTCTCTATTGCAACCTTTGTACCTGCAGTGGGATGTCAGGAATTCTAATTCCAAACAGTTGTTATGAACATGGGCTGCAGCATTCCACAAAATGGTATATTTCTGGTTTCATTGCTGGATTTGCTGCTGCGGTTCAGCATGACGATCACATCACCACCCATAAGTACAAGAATTCCGACCGTGTGTTGATGGTGTTTACTCCGTACCCAAACAACCCATTGAATGAGATTCTTCCACATGGTAACACGACGCATTTTGTATCTGTTGTGTGGAATTGTCAATATTATACAGTATTGTATTATGATATTAATAAACGCTCTGTGACTGTCTTTGATGGTCTCAACCAAGACATCCGTAAGTGGCAGGACCATATTATTCACACAGTGAAGACATATGGATTGAAACTGCTGTTCTCATCTGCATCTTGCGAGTTTTGGTATGAAGTCTATGTCGATGAACGTGTTAGGAAGAGGACCCAATTGGAGAGGAGAGATATGGCGTTGGAGATTTGTTTTGATGATTCAAAAAATGAGTCATGGCATGTTCAAAACGAGCAATCCTACATGCAATGTGATGGTGTCAGTTGTGGCCCAATCACATGTTTAAAGTTGAGTTCTCCCGGTGGGTTCTATTGAAAAAATTGGAGAATCCGCTTGTGGGTATCGGCATGTTGTGATGGATTACTACAATGAATGTATCATCAGGTTACAATGATGTCTTGAAGGTAGAAATTCACACCAAAAAGTTAATTGGAAAGCGGATGATCCCATCGAAGCCTGTACACTTGAAGCCCGTAAAGCTGCTATGTTGGCCATTCCCTCTCCAACTGCAAGAGTGGATCCCATTGAAGCCCGTACACTTGAAGCCCGTAAAGCTGCTATGTTAGCCGTCCCCTCTCCAACTGCAAGAGTGCACTTGTTAGGGCAATTGAATTGTGATTGGGTCACAGCACAATGCTGGGTGAGGAAAGAAGAAACTCCAGATCATTGCACAATTGGATTGGATTGTTTGACAAGACAATGTACACGTCCTGTTCATTTTGAATGTCAGTTGGCATGGGAGACATATGCCAAACTCTCCCACGAAAAGAAATGTTCTTCTAAAGTTTGTCGGGAACATCACCCCCAATACCAACATTGGTGGGAAGTACACAGGGAGCCTGTGGAGGGAACTGGACTTAATGTTGCCCCCAAATAAATAAACTACTTAATAAATTATTGCAAATCCTACTATGTACAATTTGGACATACAAGGGTCTTTTTGATTGCCGTGTGTGAGCACAGCAAGGCCGCGGCAGGGCAACTGGAAAAACCACGAAGTGGTCGTTCCCTTTGGTAAC
>CAIOYQ010000165.1 GCA_903862505.1 uncultured Bacteroidota bacterium | reverse complement strand
ATTTATATCTGCCGTAGAGAAAACCAGGATTTTTAAAGCGATAGAAATGGCCTTAGATGTGTTTGATAATAAGCATCGTAAAATTGCCACTTCTAAGCTTAATGAAGTGATGCTCAAGGCGATAGGTAATTATCAAGCCCCTGTAGTGAGAGGTCATGTCATAAAAATCAAGTTTGTACAACAGCTTCCAACCAGGGTGCCAAGCTTTGCTTTTTTCACCAATTTCCCGGATGATATTAAGACGCCTTACCGAAATTACCTTGAAAATCAGGTAAGGGCTAACTTTAAGTTTACGGGGGTGCCGGTGAGGATCTATTTTAGAAAAAAATAGAATTAGCTCTGTTACTAATATATATAAGAAAAAAATATTGTTAAAATTTGGAAATTTAAGCCTAGACCAATATCTTCGCCCTCATAATTTTAACCAAACTTAAAACTTTGAAAATGAAAAAAGTATTCGCAATCTTCGCTATCGCTGCATTAACTGCATGTGGTGACGCTGCAACTGAAGCAACTGTAACTCCAGAAGCAACAACTGCTACTCCAGAAGCAACAACTGCTACTCCAGAAGCAACAACTGCTACTCCAGAAGCAACAGCTACAACTCCAGCTGCTACAACTGAGAAGAAGAAGTAATTAGAAGTATAAAACTTCTTGCAAGAAGGTCCCTCCGAAATTCGGAGGGATTTTTTTTGCCCCTAGGTGTAAAAATAAAATTGTTAATTACGTGTTTTGGCACCAATATTGCATAATTGATAGGGACAGTTCAATGCTTAGGTATTGAACAGAATTGTGTCATTTTGACGATTATTTAAAAAATAGAATAGTGAATAGATTTTTATTTAGAGAGGAAGAGGAGAATGAGGTAATCCCCTTGTTTTCATTTAATGAGCAGGATATGGAAAATGAACCTGAATTGGAACTGCCTTCCTTACTCCCTATATTGCCTTTAAAAAATACCGTTTTATTTCCTGGTGTTGTTTTACCCATAACGGTGGGAAGAGATAAGAGTATACAAGCAGTAAAAGCAGCGTATAATAGTGACAAGTTAATTGGAGTGGTTGCTCAGAAAAATGGGAATATCGAAGATCCAACCCCAGCAGACTTATCTGAGATTGGTACCGTTGCAAAAATTGTGAAAATGATCAAGATGCAGGACGGGGGAACGACAATTATTATTCAAGGGAAAAAACGGTTTGAATTGGTAGCGATCAAAGAAGAGGATCCTTTTTTCAAAGCAGAAGTTAAAGTATTGGCAGAAGAAATTGTAAGTCCAGCGGATCAAAATTTTCAGGCGTATTTGTCTACTATTAAAGATTTAGCTACTCAAATTATTCAGTTGTCTCCTAACTTTCCATCAGAAGCAGCATTGATTTTAAAAAATATTGAGAGTCCCTTGTTCCTAATCAATTTTGTAAGTTCTAATTTGAATGTGGAGCTACCTGAAAAACAAGGTTTGTTATCAGAACACAGTATCACACTCCGCGCCGAAAAGTTAATTCAGTTTTTACAACAGGAATTGCAATTTGTGGAGTTAAAGAATAAAGTAACCACGAAAACAAGAACGGAGATTGATAAGCAACAAAGAGATTATTTTTTACAACAACAGCTTAAGAGTATCAAGGATGAATTAGGGGGTGATCCCAATGAAAGAGAATTAGCGGATATGAAGAAAAAAGCAGAAGGCAAAAAATGGCCGGAAGCAGCTAAGAAATTATTTCAGACCGGTTTGGAGAAATTAGAGCGCATGCATCCTTCTACCCCCGACTATTCGGTGGTATACAATCATCTGGATTTATTATTGGATTTGCCATGGGAAGAATATACCGATGATAATTATGATTTAAAAAATGCTAAAAAAGTATTGGATGCGGATCATTATGGAATGGGAAAAATTAAAAATCGTATTCTTGAATATTTAGCGGTCTTAAAATTAAAGGGCGATATGAAGAGCCCCATTTTATGTTTCCTAGGTCCTCCAGGTATTGGTAAAACAAGTTTAGGAAAATCTATTGCGCATGCCATTGGTCGTAAATATGCGAGAGTAAGTTTGGGGGGTTTACATGATGAAAGTGAAATTAGAGGACATCGAAAAACATATATTGGCGCCATGCCAGGTAGGATTATTCAAAGTATCAGAAAAGTAAAAACGTCTAATCCAGTTATGATATTAGATGAGATTGATAAAATTGGCAGTGACCATAGAGGGGACCCTTCTAGTGCCTTATTGGAAGTATTAGATCCTGAACAAAACAATAGTTTTTATGATAACTATTTAGAGTCTGAATATGACTTAAGTAAAACATTGTTTATAGCAACGGCTAATGATATAAGTCAAATACAACCGGCTTTAAGAGATCGGCTAGAAATTATTGATTTAAGTGGTTATGCAGTGGAGGAAAAAGTAGAAATTGCAAAAAGACATTTATTACCTAAGCAAAAAGAGGCGCATGGCTTGGATAAAGTGAATTTTAAAATACAGGACAATGTATTGGAAAAAGTAATTGAGGATTATACAAGAGAAAGTGGGGTTAGAGAACTAGATCGTCAGTTGGCTTCTATTATGCGTTATCAAGCAAAGGAGTTGGCCTATAAGCATAAGGTGAAACCTACGGTCAGCAAATTGGACTTGCACAAAATATTAGGACAAGCACGCTATAGCAACGAAATTTATAAAACAGTAAATATGCCAGGCGTAGCGGTTGGACTGGCTTGGACTTATGTAGGAGGTGATATATTGTTTATTGAAGCTTTACTTTCAGACGGAAAGGGGGAGTTAAAATTGACTGGTAATTTGGGAAATGTAATGAAAGAAAGTGCATCTACGGCTTTAACATATTTACAAGCCAATGCGAAAAAAATAGGGGTGGACCCAACTTTATTTACCACTAAATCCATTCATATTCACGTGCCGGAAGGAGCCGTACCTAAGGATGGACCAAGTGCTGGGGTGACCATGTTAACGGCTTTGTCTTCGGCCTTTACAGGCAGAAAAGTGAAACCATATTTAGCGATGACAGGTGAAATTACTTTACGTGGACAAGTTTTGCCGGTAGGAGGCATTAAGGAAAAAATATTAGCTGCAAAAAGGGCGGGCATGAAAGAAATTATTTTATGTTGGCAAAATGAGAAAGACGTTAATGAAATAGACCAAACCTTTATTAAAGGGGTTAGCTTTTATTATGTAAAAAATATGCAACAGGTATTAGATCTGGCATTGGTCTAGTGGATTAATATATGCTGAATACCCTAGCTTTGTATTATGATTAAGTATTTTCATTATTTACAAAAGCTAGGGTTTTTTATGGCCCTTTTTATTGTTGATGTCAATACCATACAAGCACAAACAACTGCAGGCAATGCAAGCTTTAATTTTTTATCACTGCCATATAGTGCCAAAGCCACTTCCTTAGGAGGACTAAATATTAGTTCTATGGGATCTGACCTGGGACTGGCCATGTATACCCCATCTTTATTAAACAATGAAATGAATGGGCAAATGTATGTAGGCGTGAAGCCTTATTTTGCAGGTATTCAACAATATGATGTATTTGGAGTGCATCAATGGGAAAAGAAAAATATCACAACCGGTTTTGGGGTACATTTTTTAGATTATGGCACCATACCCATGACCGATATGGCCGGCAATGAATTAGGTACCATGCGACCTAATGATTACATGATTCAATTTTCGGCTGCTACAAAATACATTGAAAATTTTAGGATAGGTAGCTCGCTTAAATTTATAAAGTCTAATTATGGGATGTATAAATCCAGTGCACTTGCCTTGGATATTGGCTTAACCTATGCCTCGCCTAACCATTTATCTCAAGCAAGTATACTGGTTAAGAATGTGGGTACGCAATTAAGTAGTAGTGGAACAAAACAAGAACTACCATTTAATTTAATACTAGGATGGTCTAAAAAGTTAGCATTGGCACCGATTCAGTTCTCGGTTACCGCTGACAGACTATCGGTTTGGAATCGCTCTTATTTTGATCCTCAATATGCCGACGCATTTGGTATAAATCCTGCAAGTAGTTTGCAAAATTTATTTAATCATTTAACGCTGGGTACCGAACTAACTATTGGAGAACAAGTGGATCTAAACCTTGGCTATCATTTTATAAGGAGGTATGATCTTAATGTATACAATCAATCTAATGGCATGAATGGATTGAGTGCTGGCTTGGGATTAAAAATGGATAAACTGCGCATTCAATATGGGAACTCTTTTTTTCAAACTAATGTATACCACCACTTTTCTTTGACCTATCAATTATTAAAATAAAATTTTAATTTTTCTTCTTATTTGGTAACATCAACGCCTTTGGCTTAGTGGCTTCCTTATTCACTTTGTTATCCTTACTATCTTTTATAGGGGCCTTATTCTCTTTTTTTAAATCCTTTGTGGGATTATTTGGCTCTTTCACAGGGTTTTTTGTAGCGTTGGTATTACCAACAGGAGGTGTATTGATAATTTGATAATCCGATTCCGCTCCTATGTCTTCTGTGGTTTCAATAGAAGGCAAGTTGTCCATTATCAAGCTATCTTTTGCAACAAATTGAACATTAAAATCGCCACTCAAATTAATAGGTTTTTCAAAATTTGCAAACTGATCTAAATTACAAGCAGGATCGTTGGTCACTTTTTCCATAAAGTAACCCCATATTGGCAATGCCCCGCGCGCGCCTTGTCCAAAGTAATTATCTGTGAAGCGTAAAAAACGATCATCGCATCCAACCCAAGCACCAGCTAATAGTTGAGGGGTATAACCCATAAACCATAAATCGCTATTGTCGTTAGTGGTTCCAGTTTTTCCAGCGATAGCGTTTGACTTTACATTATAGTTCCCCATACTTTGTGCAGTTCCACTGGTGATTACACCTTGCATCATATTCACCACTGAGTAAGCGGTTATCTCTTCGATAATTCGTTTTCTCTTTGGAGCAAAACTTTCTAATACATTTCCATTTTTATCTTCAATTCTATTAATAAAAAAAGGTTGTGCATTATAGCCCGCACCCGGGAACATCGTATAAGCTTGTACCATTTCAAATAAAGAAATTTCACATGAACCTAAAGCGATTGAAGGGTAGGGTTGAATTTCCGATTGAACATTGCATTGCTTTAAATATTCTACAAGTTGTTTAGCAGCTTCGTTTCCAGTTCCATTAATCTGCTTCATAATATATGCCGATGCACAGTTCCTGGATTCAGCAAGTGCTTGTGCCATAGGGATGGTCATTCCAGTACAGCTTCTACTTGTATTCGGTACCATTCCATATCCGTCAAACATTTGTTGTTGATCCAGTACCGGTGTATTGGGTGTGAAACCTGCTTTTTCAATGGCTAAAGAATACAATAATGGTTTTATGGTACTGCCCACCTGACGCTTTGTGTTTACGTTTACGTGGTCGTATTTGAAAGTTTTGAAATCAACGCCACCTACCCATGCTTTTACTTCGCCAGTGAAAGGGTCTACTGCTAAAAATCCAGTTTGTAAAACCTGCTTATGATACTTAAGTGAGTCCAGTGGAGTCATGGTTGTATCTATGTATCTTTTCTTATTCCATGCAAAAATGCGCATGGGAACATCTTCATTAAATGTTTTTCGGATGTCCTCGTCGCTTACGTCTTCCTTCTTTAAATTTTTCCATCTATCCGTTTGCTTAATGGCAGACTCTAATTGGTTATTATATTCCTTCCAAATTTCACCAGACTTTATTTTGGGTTGCGTATTAAATTCTTTTTGTAATGCTGCCATATGCTTAGCCACGGCCTCTTCTGCATATAGTTGCATTCTAGGGTTAATGGTTGTGTAAATCTTTAAACCGTCTTTATATAAATTGTAGGAATCCCCATTGCTCTTTTTATGTTCCTTGCACCATTTTTTCATAAACTCGCCAAGATTACTTCTGAAGTATGGGCCTAGTCCGTTGTTTTCATCTAATTTTTTGAAATTGGTTACTACAGGAAGATTTTTTAATTGTTCAGCCTGGTCACTGGTAATATAATTTTGACCAGCCATTCTATTTAATACAAGGTTTCTTCGTTCTAATGCAAGCTTTGGATTTCTGTTAGGGTTGTATTTGGTAGGTGCATTAATCATGCCAACTAGTAATGCAGCTTCTTCAATATTGAGTCTGTCTGGTTCTTTTTGGAAAAAGCTTCTTGAAGCATTTCCAATTCCAAATATGTTTTCGCTAAATGGAACAGTATTTAAATAGATGGTTAATATTTCCTGTTTAGTAAACTTGCTTTCTAATTTAATGGCAATAATACTTTCTTTTATTTTTTGGACAACACGCACTAGTTTATTCTTTGTACTCCAGTTGTCTGTAAACAAATTCTTTGCCGTTTGCATGGTAATGGTAGAAGCTCCACCTTTTGTGCCTAAAAAAGCGATTGCTCTCACCAAGCCTTCACCATCTACTCCATAATGATTATAAAAACGCTTATCCTCGGTGGCCACCAAAGCCTGTATTAAGTGAGGACTGATATCGCTATATTTAACGCTGGTCCTATCTTCTAAATAATATTTACCCATGGGTGTTCCATCCTGTGCGTAAACCTCACTCGCAAGAGAAGCAGTAGGGTTTTCAATATCACTTAAATCGGGCATGTCCCCAATGAGTCCAAAATTGATTGACAATATAAAAAGAGCAAACACCCCCATGGATATAAAATAGTATTTCCAAAATAGGCGTACCCAATTTCTTGGTTTGCTATTTGGGGCGGCGTTTGATTTATTATTGGGTTTATTGAAATCGATTGGCACGAATAACTATTTATGGTTTATAAATATTATTGATCATGAATTCTCTATACATCTTCAGGTCCTGGCTATTCTTAATCAAGGATATATTTGATTTACCAAATATATAAATTTCATACTGTTGTTGGGTAATAAAAGGTGCTATCTCCTTTATTAATTTGATCTTTACCTCGTTTAGGTACTTAATTGCTTGATTCCCATTACTAAATTGCCCAATCCATACCAAGTATTTGGATTTGTCTAATTGGGCAAAAGTATTATTTAAGTTGACAGAAGGGTATACGCTTTTATTTAGGTTGCCGATTGCGGTTTTCGTTTTCTCAATCACTAATTCATTGGTATTGGTAATGGCAATGGAAACATAATGTTGTTCCAAGCTATCATTTACAAAATCACCCTTTTGCGGGGCAGGTGAGCTTGTATCCTGCAGGATGATGTCTTGTGTTAATTGTAAACTACTTAAGTAGTCCTCTGTCTTTTTACGATTGATTAATTCAATCCTGATATTTCTTGCTTTGTCCTTAATGACATCGCTTTTATTGTTCATTATAATGGAGTCAAGAAGCTGCATAGCCAAATTATCTTGTTTTTGTTGCGCATACATTTTTACTTTCAAAAATTGGAAAGGAGTATGCCACTTAGTTGGTTTAATGGATGCGTTTAATATGTCTGCCAAATGATTCATTTGACTCCAATTTCCAATCTGGCTTAAAAAATAAAACTCATTATAACTATTTAAAAGTGCATTGTTGTTATTCTTTTTGTTTTCACTTTCCGTCTTCTTCTTAACATAAACTCCATTAGGAAATTTATTGATTACAATTTGTATGATACTATCCGAGCTTTTGTTCCTGCCTTCGTGTAAATATTGACTAGCTAAATCCAGTAGGGCACGTTCGGTAATTGAGGGGTCTATATTTTTAGCTATTATTTTTTGATAAATTGGCTTTGACTTTGTAAAGTCATTTAATTTTAAAAGATAAGTTTGAGCGGTTGCTAAAGCGGCGTTATTCCATCTGATTTCCGAGTTCGTATAATCTGCAGTGGAAGCAATCAAAGTAAGCTTAGTTGTATCCTTTATTTGTTCTTTTGTTACTTGACTAACAATACTGTCGCTATTTGAGTTAATAAAATTTATACTTGATGGCTTTGACATTGCATTCACCATATTTGAACTAGTTTTTCTTCGCCACATATCCACATTGGGACGTTCTCCCCATTTTTGTATAAACTGTTGTTTCCCTTGTATTAAATTATTATTGTTTAAAAAATAAAAATTGGTACCTGTATTATTGGAGACGCCTGAGTATACATTTACATTGACTGATTCAATATTGTTTAGAGCTTTTGAATTCACAGTAGGTTCGTTAAACAATTGTTTGAATATTTCTTCCTTTGCTTGCTTTCTAATATAATACTGTTTGGCTTTGTATTCCTGATATTCCTTTGGAATTTGATATATGTATTGTAAACTGTCTTCTTGCTGGTAAATAATAGTCTGATCGTTAATCGTACTTAGCCATTTTTTACGCAACTGGATAGTTTCGTATTGAGGGTTAGATTTTAAAATATTATTTAAACTATCATATGCAATTTTGGCAATTGCATAATTATCGTTTTGGTAGTTGATGTCACCTAATAATTCAAACGACTGTTGTTTTTGCTGTGCATTGGAACGATTACTTGTAATGGATGTAATTAGCCACTGGTTTGCTTTCTCAAATGCTTTATTTTGTATAGCTAATTTGGCCATTTCAAAATGAATAATGTCTAGGTAAGGCTTGTACTTTTCTTTTCGGGTTATTTTAAGTAAATCGTTTGCTAGCAATTCCCAGGATTGATTTGATTTTTTAGCCTCAATGCGTACCATATTAATTTTCGCATACACACCAATGATAGGATTAGGTGTGAATTCATTGGCTTTTTTGTACCATTTATAAGCTTCATCAATACGGTTTGCTTTTTGCCACATTTGTGCAATTAAAAAATACCATCTGCTTTTCGCATT
>CAIOYQ010000164.1 GCA_903862505.1 uncultured Bacteroidota bacterium | reverse complement strand
TCAAGCACAGGCAAAGCAAATTGTAAAACAATTAGAAAAAGGGGCTCAGGTGCAAACCGAAGTGCACGATACTAGACATCAATTTTATGATGCGGTATTATTATATATCCTGTATCATGATTTAATGGAGGGAAGTGAAATATTTAAACGCATTTTTGAAAAGAATAAAGCGGCTACCATTTTTAAGTTTTTATCTAATACTTCTAGTATTTGGGAGGACATTCGTATTATGCGTAGTTTGCCTACTAAGATATTTTTACCAGTGGCCATTAAAGTACTCTTTCGGCGGGGCTAATGTTAAGGTTCATTTAGTTTAACTAAATTTACCATATGGCCTTGTCGTACAATGGTTAGTACAAGCGTTTCCGAAGCGCTAAATTCAGGTTCGACTCCTGACTAGGCTACATAAACCTAAATAAATAGGTAAATATTGTTCCATTATCCTATTAAGGAACAAATGCGCACATATATATAGCATAATTTAATTTGTGATGAGTACTATTGCAGTAATCAAACAAAATTCAATTATGAAAAAATTAGTTTCAACTTTAGCCTTATCACTTATTGTGATGATCTCATTTGCACAAGCAGAGAAAACAAACGGCACTATTTATGTTAATCACCCAAATATTGAAGTGGTAAAAAATGCAGTAAAAGGATATGTAACTCAAAACATTGAATTATGGAGTTCATGCTATGCAGATACTGCTAAATTTTGGATTTCTGGAATGGATATGAAAAAGTGGATGACCAAGAAAGAAAATATTGCTTTGTTGGGAACGGATTTTAAATTCTTTAAAGATATTACTGTAAAGCAATTTGGGTACCCTGATTATCTAGTATATGACCAAGGAGCGGATAAGGTTGCGCAAGCTTGGTGGACTTGGACTGGAACTTCCATAAAAACAGGTAAGAAATTACAGATTGAATTTGTAGTTTTCTCTTGGTTTAATAAGGACGGAAAGATTACACAAGAAGGAACGTATGGTGATTTCTCAAAGCAATTTGCTGAAGAAGGCATTCAATTCTAATTTTGGGCCTCGTTTAAATATTTTACTAGCTTATTAGCTGGAAACCATAAAGCCGATCAATAGATCGGCTTTATTTATGTACATAAAGTATTTTGATTTGAGCGCAGTCATAGTAGATATTTATCATATATTATCAAATTATTAATTTACTTTTGACCAATGGCCTTGGTGTACAATGCATAGTAAGGAGCTTGAAGCTCCAACGCTAGTTTAGTTATCCGTTTTGGCTTCAACGATTGCTTATGAAGTATGTTTTTTTGAAACTCAAAAAACTAGCTGCTTTGACAGCTGTATTGCTATTGTTGTACATTATTGTAAGAGTTTTTTTCATTTATATTGTTTCTACAACTGCTGGGGAATTTATTCCTTTTAAACAATATCTAATATACATTTGGAAAGGTCTTCGTTTTGATATCGCTGGTTTAAGTATATTAAATAGCTTATTTATTTTATTGTATTTTTTCCCACATGCTATCACAGAGTCTAAATGGATGAAAAGGAGTACTATTTATTTATTTATTATTACAAATACAGTTGGATTATTAGTAAGTATTGGGGACATTGTTTATTATCCATATGTTCAAAAAAGATTTCAGGCAGAGACATTTATGTATTTAACGGGTGAAAAAGGGGATGATGTTTATACCATTTTACCCATTTTTTTAAAAGAAAACTGGTCTTTAATTCTATTATTTTTATTGATGCTTATTGTTATTGTAAAATATACTAAGCGTGTTTTAGGAAAGGCAATACAACTTCAATTAAATGTAAAGGACTATATAGTGGCTACGGTCTCTTATTTATTGTTAATTGGTTTTTGTATTTTAGGTATCAGAGGGGGTTTTCAAATGAAACCTTTAGATATTATATATGCTTCTGAAATGGTTCCGGCAAAAGAAGTACAATACATTTTAAATACCCCATTTACCATTACCAAGACAATGGATAAGTGGTCATTGCCACCTGTAAATTATTTTCCCATGGAGGCTTATTCGTCTTGTGAATTACCCATTTTAGTGCCAACAACAAAAAATCAATTTCAACCTAAAAATGTGGTCATCATTATAGTGGAGAGTTTGTCTCGTAATTACATGAGTTATTTTAATGGCACAAGTAAGACTCCATTTTTAGACTCTCTTTTTAATAAAAGTATGGTGTTTAATAATGCCTATGCCAATGCAAAGGAATCTATTCAAGGAATTCCTGCCGTGGTAGCAAGCATTCCTTCCTGGCAGGATGACCCGTATATATTTTCCCAATATGCCAACAATCAAGTTCAGTCTATTGCAAGTTTACTAAAGCCTTATGGCTATCAGTCCTACTTTTTTCATGGAGCGGGAAAAGGATCTATGGGATTTGATGCCTTTGCCGCTACGGTTGGTTTTGATACCTATGTTGCAAAAGAAGATTATCCAAATAAGGATGAATTTGATGGCGCATGGGGTATATGGGATGAGCCTTTTTTACAGTATATGAATACTCAAATTAGTAAAGAGAAAAAGCCATTTGTTTCAGTGGTATTTACGGTGAGCAGTCATCATCCATATAGTATCCCTGCAAAATATGGGGATCGTTTTAAAGCAAAGGGCCATCCAATTAATAGTAGTATAAAATATACCGATTTTGCATTACAACAGTTTTTTGAGCAAGCGAAAAAAGAAGCTTGGTTTAATAACACCTTATTTGTAATCACAGCCGATCATACTGGCCCCAATACGGGAGATAATTTAACCAATAAAAAAGACATGTCTATCCCCATTGTTTTTTACCAACCCAATAGTAGTTTGGTAGGGGTAAGTGATGTTGTAGCCAATCAAATTGATGTCATGCCTTCTATTTTGGATATGCTACAATATGATAAGCCTTTTTACTCCTTAGGCAAATCACTTTTTAATAATGATTGCAATAGGTATAGTATTAATTATAAAGGGGGTTTCTATAATTGTTATAGTAAACAGTATTGTTACCAATTTAATGGGGAAACCTGTGTTGGTTTTTATAATGTCGGCTCGGATCCATTACTTAAAAAAAATTTACAAAAGGAGAGTACTTATCAAAAAGTACTGATGGAGCATGAAGCATATATGAAAAAGAAAATTCAATCATTTAATCAGTCCATGATTAAAAACACAATGACATTTGATAGATATGTCAATGTGCACAAAATATTTCAAAATAAGTTATAGTTTATTCTTTGTTAATGAAGTAAATACGACTCATTAAGCAACCACCAATAATGCAGCGGGTTTTATGGTAATATCCAATCTTGATTCGGATGTAAAAATAGCTTCACCATCCATATGCATGGGTTGTTGAACACTATATTCAATAGTATAATTAGTGGTAGTAGTTACCTTAATATTTTTAGAATGTTTAATCTTCTTTAAGAATAGTTTGATGCCAACAATGGCTGCATTCAAATAAGACAAAGGTAAAATTCGTACGATTTCGATATTTCCATCCTGTATATTAGCGTTAGGAGAGATGTATGCATTATTCCCAAACTGATTAGCATTGGCAATGGTGAATGAAAAAAGATTTTCTTGTTTCCCTTCAAAATGAATCAGGATGGGTTTGAACTTAAATAAAGTAATAAATGTGGCTTTAATATAATTGATCAATCCTCTTTTATTGTTTTTTGCAAATTGGTGCGCCACTTGAGCATCAAATCCAATACCTGCGGTACAGAAAAATGGGCGTTCATTGATAAAGCCTACGTCAATGCGTTTATTTTTATTAAGTAGAGCATGCGCTAAGGCTTTGCGAGGCGTTAATGGGATTTGTAGATGCCTTGCTAATCCATTGCCGGAACCAATGGGAATAATGCCTAATGGTATATTGCTTCCTACAAGTGCACTGGCAACTTCATTAATGGTACCATCACCGCCCACGGCAATAATTTTGGTTGCTTTATCCCGAATCGCCGTCTTGGTAAGACTAATGGCTTCCAATGGTTTTGTGGTAACCAATAACATAGAATCAGGAACCCCACCAAGGAGGGTTATGATCTTTCCTCTTTCCTTTGGGGATTTGCTACCTGCATTGGGATTATAGATAAAATAAATCATTACTATTTATGATCAAAGTAAGGCACGGTGTCATCTGATTCCGAATCTTCCTGATTCCAGTAAGCCAAAGTGACTACTTGTCCGGTAGGCGTATGTAAGGAGCGTCCAAAAACTGCATTGGTAGGATTGAATCTTAAGTCGGTCACACCCACAGTAAAGGTACTAGGGGCAATGGGCTCGGGAGTAGGATTAGGAGTTGTTATTGAAGGAGTCGTTGCATCTGTTTCGCCCTCAACTGCTATCGCAGGGATGGGCGCTGGAGCAGGAGCAGGAGCCGCTTTTGGAGCAGGACTTGCCGCTACTACTACTTCATATTTATTGTACGCTAATAAATCTTTCAAAAATTGTACACGATCGGCACTAATATTCTTTTCAACAATGGAACATTTGATATTATCTAAATCTTCAAACTCGTGATTCTTATTAATTGCCATAAAATATTTTTTTAAAGTCCAAAACTAATTGATTGAATATAATCGTACACCACACTTGCAAGTCCTGTTAGAATCACCCCTAGCACACAAATGTACATGGCTAATTTTGAAACGGCAGGCACAGCTATTTTTTCAATAGGAGTTGCATGCTCGTCCATGAAAATGGCTTTTACTACTCTTAAATAGTAGTAAAAAGAAATGACCATATTTAAGGCGGCAAAAATAATGATACCATAATTACCCTTTGCTGCTCCCGCTAGCATTAAAAATAATTTACCAAAGAATCCAGCCGTTGGGGGTACCCCCGCTAAAGAGAATAAGGCAATGGTTAATACCCATGACAACATGGGGTTAGTTTTGTAAAAGCCTTTAAAGTCGGAGATATTTTCTTTACCTGTTAAAGCACTGACCACCGATACTACACCAAATGCGGCTAGGTTGGAGAAAATATAAATTAATACAAAGTAAATTAAAGAGGCAGTACCAGCTTGTGAGCTACCAGATATGCCAATTAAGATAAAGCCCACTTGTGCAATAGAAGAGAAAGCCAAGAAACGTTTAAAGTTATCCTGACGAATAGCGAATAAATTTCCAATTAAAATAGTAGCTGCTGCTAATACTATCAAAACCCAATACCAGGTATTAGCTATTGGCGTAAATACTTTATATAATATATTCACCAAAGTAAATAATACAGCGGCTTTAGAAATTACAGATAAGAAAGAGGTTACGGCTACTGGAGAACCCTCGTACACGTCGGCAGTCCATAAGTGAAAAGGCGCGGCCGAAATTTTAAAGGCAAATCCTGCAATTAATAAAATGAATGCAAACAATTGTAATGGATTCCCATTAATATGTGCGGTTAAAATGGAGAAAGTTAAAGTGCCCGTTGTGCCATATAAGAAAGAAATACCCAATAATAAAATGGCAGAGGAAAAAGCAGAAGATAAAATTAATTTCATCGCAGCTTCCGAAGATTTACGCTTGGTTAAATCAAAATTCGCTGCTGCGGCTAAAGGAATCGTAGACATTTCTAGTCCTAGATAGAACATTAATAAATTGCCACTTGAAATCATAAAGAACATACCCAATAAGGAAGTGAGGGTAAGTAAGTAAAATTCAATTACGTTTTTATTGTGCTTTAACCAAGCATAGGACTGCATGGAAATAATAAGCGCAGCAAGATTTAATAATCCTTTTTCAAATACGATTAAAGTATTGGTATTAAACATGCCATTAAATAGTGCGCCTGTTTCCTGACAGCAAAAGCCTGCAACCAAATTAACTAGAAGGGCGGCATTGACGAAGTTTAAAATACTTTCATTGCTTCTGTCTTTACCCAATTTAATAAAGAGCAATAAGAAGATAAGTACCGTAAGTGCCAACTCCTGTCTTAATTGTATTAATATGTTATAGTTCATTATGCTGAGGTTCTAATTATTTAAGAATATTTACTTTGCCCATTTGTAATATAATGGCATCCGTGCTTGGCATGATTAAATGATTAATTAAAAAGGGAGCCAATCCAATTACTAAAATACCAGCAATTAAAAGAATGGCTGCTAATTTCTCGTTCCAGGTAGCATCGGATAATAAAGCATACTCCGCACTAATGGGTCCCATAATGGCTCGTCCTGTTGCACGTAATATATATACAGCAGTAACCACAATGGATGCGCCTGATAAAATCGTAGCTAAACGATAGGCACCGTCTGGATTTTGCCAAGAGCCCATAAATACGGTCATCTCCGCAACAAATCCACTAAATCCTGGAAGTCCTAATGAACATAAACCTGCAATCACAAACACGGTACTAATAAAGGGCATGGCTTTTAATAAGCCCCCTAATTGTGCAACCATGCGGGTATGTGTTCTGCTATAAATCATACCAATGGCGGCAAAGAAAAGGGCTGTCATTAAACCATGTGATACCATTTGTATGACCGCACCATTCATGGAAGTTTTATTTAACATGCCAATACCCAAAATCACAAAACCACAGTGGCTAATACTAGAGTAAGCGTTAATATATTTTAAATCGGTTTGCATCATGGTCGCAAACGCACCATATATAATAGCGATGGTTGCTAATAAGATAATGATCCAAGAATAAGTATGGGCAGCATCCGGCATTAAAGCCGCGATACGTAAACAACCATAGCCACCTAATTTCATAGAGATACCTGCTAGAAACATACTCGCTGCAGTAGGTGCAGAAGCGTGACCATCGGGTACCCAGGTATGAAAAGGAAATAAAGCAGCAAATACACCAAAACCTAAAAACGCAAATGGGAAAAAGAATTTTTGAACGCCCGCTGGAATGCCTTGTTGCGTAATTTGAACGATATCAAAAGTATGTGTGTTGTAGTAAACACCAAATAAGCCCACCATCACCAGCGCTGAACCTGCCATTAACATTAAGGCCAATTTCATGGCACTCTTTGTTTTATCGCCACTTCCCCAGATACCAATTAATAAAAATTTAGGGATCACCGCCACTTCTAAGAAAAAGAATAAAGTAAATAGGTCTAAGGAAATAAAGAATCCATAGGCGCCCATGCTTAGTAGTACCAATAAGAAAAAGTATTCCTTGCTTAATTTTTCCATGCTCCAAGAAACTAAAATACCTGCCACTACAATTACGGATGTTAAAAGGATCATGGCTAATGCAATACCGTCAATGCCAATATGGTAGTTAATGTTTAAGGCTTTAAACCAAATTTGGTTCGACTCAAACAAATAAGTTGCATTATTGCCTGCTCCTCTTGCTGCGAGGAATGATTTTAATAACCAGCCTGCAAGGCCTAATTGCGCTACTGCACCTGCTAAACCAATAACTCTTATTTGCTGCAAACCCTTGGCCAACAATATGAGTACTGCGGTAAGTAAGGGAATTAATATTAGTAATGTTAAGTTCATAATGATATAGTGCGTTAGGGTATACTATTAATTTGAATTTTATTTCCAGATATAGATAAACAATATAGAAAGGGCCAGGATGCCTCCAAAAAAGTACATGGCATAGTTTTGAACCTTTCCAGATTGAAGTCCTTTAATTAATTCAGAGATTTTAGCAGTGGCTTTCGCTAATAACAACATAAAGCCATCTACAATATTTCTATCCGCCCATGCAATGGGTTGACCAATGAATGGGAAGATGATTTTTTTAGTGATGAAAATATAAACCTCATCTACATAAAACTTTTTATATGCTGCTGTATAGAATCCACCAAAGGCAGTAGCTATTTTATCTGATTTTTCATTTTGTTTTTTATAGAAACTTGCAGCAAGTAAAATTGCCAATACCGACAATGCTACTGGCGCAATAGAAAAGACTATATCAATATGTGTTTCTAAAGCCTTGCCGTCCGAAGTAACCAATTGAGAGAAGGGTACAAATCCAACGCCCACTGCGCAAGCTGCTAAAATGAGCAAAGGCAATTTCATAACCCAAGGCCCTTCGCCATGATTATGCGTGTCATGGTGATCATGCGATCCTACAGGTGCTTCTTTGCTCCAGAAAATATTAAAGTATAATCGGAACATATAAAAACTCGTCAATGCTGCGGTAAATAAAGCAATACCATAAATAATTTTATTTTCATGGAAAGCAGCAGTTAAAATTTCTTCCTTACTAAAGAATCCTGCAAAAGGAGGGATCCCTGCAATGGCCAAACAGGCAATTAAAAATGCAATATGGGTAATGGGCATTAATTTTCTTAAGCCGCCCATATCTTTCATTTCATTACTGTGTACCATATGAATCACCGAGCCTGCGCCTAAGAATAATAAACTTTTAAAGAAGGCGTGTGTAAATAAATGGAACATAGAAGCCATATAACCCAATCCATTCTCACCGCCATTTTTTGAAATACCCAATGCAAACATCATGTATCCAATTTGTGACATGGTAGAATAAGCCAATACGCGTTTAATATCGGTTTGTGTACATGCAATTACTGCAGCAAATAAAGCTGATGCAGCACCTACATAAGTCACGATATTTAAAGCGGCTTCATCCATGGAGAATATTGGAAACATGCGCGCTACTAAATATACACCAGCCACCACCATGGTAGCAGCGTGGATTAAAGCAGATACAGGCGTAGGACCTTCCATCGCATCTGGTAACCAAATATGTAAAGGGAACATGGCGGACTTACCCGCGCCACCCATAAATAATAATGTTAAACCCCAGGTAAGCATACTTGCTCCCAAGAAGCTTGCACCTGTGATGCTTATGTATTGTGCAGAATTTACAGAAGTGAATCTTTCAATTAACAAACCTATATCTAAGGTACCTCCGTAAAATCCTAATATTAAAATACCAATTAAAAAACCAAGGTCTGCAAAACGTGTTACAATAAATGCTTTTTTAGAAGCGGCTACTGCAGAAGGTTTGTTAAAATAATAACTAATTAATAAGAAACTAGAAACCCCTACTAATTCCCAGAACATATATACTTGGAAAATATTAGATGATAATATTAAACCCAACATAGAGAAAGTGAATAGAGAAAGAAATGCATAATAAGTAGCAAAACGTTCTTCGCCTTTCATATAGCCCAAACTAAATACGTGCACCATTAAGGAAACCGAAGTAACTACTACGAGCATCATTACAGAAATAGGATCTATGATCATGCCTAAATCAATAGATACATTGGGTGAAAACTCCAACCAGGTAAATTTAAAGGCGACTATTTTTTGGAACACCCCATTTACTTTTCCGTCTACAAAAAAATATTGCTTGGCGGCAACAATGGAAAGGATGGTGGAAGTTAATAAGCTAGCAGTGCCGAATAGACCCGCGATACCCGATAAGTATTTACGTCCAAATAAACCCAAAATCACAAAAGTGACTAAAGGCAATAAAGGAATCCAAAGTATATAAAAGTAGTTTGACATAGTTAAAATAATTAACGGCTTAGTATTTCATTTCAGTTGCATCATCAACATCAATAGAATTATGACTTCGGTATAAATTAATAATAATGGCAATGGCAACGGCGGCTTCTGCTGCTGCAATGGTAATAATGAAAAGGGTAAAGAACAATCCGTCTAATTTATCCGGAAACAAATATTTATTAAAAGCCACGAAGTTAATATTCACGCTATTTAACATGAGTTCAATAGACATTAACATGGTAATTAAATTACGACGTGTAAATAAGCCATACATGCCTATAAAAAATAGAGCAGTGCTTACAAATAGTATCTGGGTTAATGGTATCTCTTGCATATTATTAATTCTTTTTGCGCCTTAAATATTTTCAGTTTCTTTTATCGTATTGATTTCCATCTCATTCTTTGGCCGCATGGCAATTACAATACAGCCTACCATCGCAGCTAATAATAACATACTCACTGCTTCAAAGGGGAGGATAAAGCCATAGGAGGTAGTACTTAACATTTGCGTTCCAATTGCTTCTACATTACTGTTAAAGGGTTTTGCACTTATATATTTAAAGCCCTCATAATGTACAATTAGATTATGTACAAATGCAGTTCCAAATAAAGCGGCTAGTGCAGAAAAAATTATTTTACCAGTGGCAGGTTTTGCCATTTCTTTTCCAGAATTCTGTGTTAAGAAAATAGAGAAGATAATAAGTACTACGATACCACCCACATATACTACAATTTGAATAGCCGCAATAAATTCAACCTGCATCCAAAAGTACAAGGCAGCGATACCCACTAATGAGAACAATAACCAAATGGCCGCGCGAAATATTTTCACGGACGTAACCGCTAGGATTCCTCCACCTAGTATTAAGGCAGAGATAGCGTAAAATAGGATTTCTGCTATATTCATTATTCGATTCCCTCCTTTATTTTAGATCCTGGTTTATTTAAAACTTTTGTCAATTTACTTCTATCAAAAACACTGTGTTCAAAATTGGGCACCATTTTAATTGCATCACTAGGGCAGGCCGTAATACATAAATTACAAAGCGTACACATTTCTAAACGATAAATAAAGGCGTCAATGGCTTTCTTCTTTTTACCCTCAGGCGTAACATCAAATTTGGTAATAATTTTAATGGTTCCATTGGGACAAGCTAATTCACAAGCAGTACAACCCGTGCAAGTGTGTTCATTGTTATCATCATGCGGCATGACCACCTCGCCCTTAAAACGATCGGCTAACTTTAAAGTAGCACGATTGTCGGGGTATTGCTCTGTGATAATTTCTTTACTATGCGTAAAATAGTAACCCGTTTTGCGCATCCCTTTTAACAGGGAAGCAACGCCATTGTAAACATCGGATATATAGTCTTTCAAAAACATTTTCTAATTCATTTAAATTTAAAAGTGCCAACCCATTATTGCAATGACAGTGACTAATAAAAGGTTAAACAAGCTAATAGGTAATAAATATTTCCATTCTAAGTTTAATAATTGATCTACACGTAAACGAGGGAATGTCCATCTGAACCACATGATGACGAAAATTAAGAAGAAAGTTTTGCCCATGAACCAAACACTAGACGGGATATAATCCATGATATGATTAAATCCATCCCAATGTCCAATATGAAGTGGCATCCAACCCCCTAAAAATAAAGTAGCACCAATGGCACAAACAATAAATATGTTAATGTACTCTGCCAAAAAGAATAAGGCAAATTTCATTCCTGAATATTCGGTATGGAATCCTGCCGTTAATTCCGATTCTGCTTCCGCTAAGTCAAAGGGAGCACGATTGGTTTCGGCAGTTACCGCAATAATGTATAAAACAAAAGCAATGATTACAGGTATATGTCCTTTAAATAACCACCATCCATTTTCTTGTGAGGCAACTATATCTGAAATACGTAAACTACCTGTAAGTACTACAATGGTTAAAACTGCAAAGCCTGCTGATAATTCATAGCTCACTATTTGCGCGCCACTGCGCATAGCACCTAATAAAGAGTATTTGTTATTACTTGCCCAGCCTGCCATTAAAATTCCGATTACAGACAAAGAGGAAACAGCAGAGATATATAAAACACCAATATTAATATCCCATATTTGGAAGTTCTTTGCAAAAGCAATAGGCGCTAACAACAACATAGCGACCATCATTACAATAAAGGGTGCAAGATTAAATAAAAATTTATCTGCTGAGTCGGGCGTTAAACCCTCTTTCATAATTAATTTTAAAGTATCGGCGGCTGTTTGAAAAATACCACCCGGTCCTACACGATTGGGTCCCAATCTTATTTGTATTCTTGCTGCTACTTTACGCTCAAGTAATACCAACACCAATCCTAATACTGCAAATAAGGTGATACATAATAATATCACTATCACACATTCAATAGTCAAGGCAATTTCAGGCGAGAACTTGGCAAATAGCCAGTCCTGTGTTGTTTTTGTTATACTTTCTAAACTTAACATTTATGTCTTTTTATTCGTACAATTCAATTTCTCTTTATCAATTCGTTCAACTATCTATCTATCTATATCTGGTATTACTAAATCCAAAGTACCCATCGTTGCCATTAAATCTCCAATCTTACTTCCTTTTGCAATATGATTCAATACCGATAAGTTAGAAAAACCTGGTGAACGAAATTTAATACGGTATGGAGTAGTACCCCCTTCGCTCACTATAAATACTCCAAATTCACCACGCGCTGTTTCTACTCTTTGATAAAATTCACCTTTGTTTAATTTTAATACATTCTTTGTCTTGCCAACAAATTCGCCTTCTGGAATATTGTCAATGAGTTGTTCAATAATTCGAATGGACTGATTCATTTCTTTAACACGCACTATATATCTTGCAAAAGAATCGCCGGCTGTTTCAATCACTTCATCAAATTCCACACGGTCGTATGCATCATAAGGCGCTATCTTTCTCATATCACAACTTACACCACTCGCGCGCGCCACCGGACCCGAGCATCCATAAGAAATAGCATCTTCGGCAGTTAAAACACCTACACCCTTTGTACGACTTTGAAAAATTATATTGCCAGTTACCAAATCCTCATACTCCGTTACTTTTTCTTTAAACTGTTTGACAAAGGCTTTCACTTTGGTTTGAAAATTTGGATGAATATCATACATCAATCCACCGGGTACAATATAGTTCATGGTTAAACGCGCACCACAAGTGTCTTCCATAATATCGGTAATCATCTCTCGCTCTCTAAAGGCATAAAAGAAAGGCGTGAAAGCGCCTAAGTCCATAGCCATCGCACCTATCCACAATTCATGGGAAGCAATACGGGTTAATTCATTTAAAATGGTTCTTACCACTTTCGCGCGCTCAGGCACTTCAATTTGCATTCCTTTTTCTATCAGTAAAGCACATGCCGTATTATTTATATGAGAGGATAAATAATCCATTCTACTTGTCACATAAATAAATTGGCGATAACTTAAACGCTCGCACATTTTTTCGATCGAGCGATGTATATAACCCAAATGCGGTTCAATTTTTTTAATGGTTTCTCCATTAAGTGTTACCACCAAATGCAATACACCATGCGTTGCAGGGTGTTGAGGACCCATATTAATAACCAACTCACCATCAGGTCCTAAGTCGGTAGTATCTTTTATAATTTCAGTTTGATTGTACATGGTCCAATTATAATTTTATCATGTTGATAGGATCTTCAAAATCTTTTCTTAGTGGCCAGTATCCCTTTTTTTCATCTCCTCCTTCCTTTTTTTCATCAACAGCTATCGCTGTCTCTTCCTCCAATATTAAATTTCTTAAATCTGGATGATGTAAAAAGGTAACACCAAACATTTCAAATACTTCCCGCTCATGAAATTCCGCAGTGCGCCAAATATCACATAAGGTTTCTATGATTGGGTTGGCTCGGTCTAAATTTGTCTTTATCACAATATTCATGCTCCTGTCCTTGGTAGCTGTGAAATGATACACCATGGTTAAATGGGTAGTATAATCCACGCAGGTTAAACAAAACAAAAAGTCCATTTGCATGGGTTGTCCATGAAGTACTGCTGCTAATGGCTTTAATTGATTGGATTCCACAACAATATTTAACCATTCTCCGGTTTCATCATAAGTGGCATCTGGTGCATGTTGGGTAATGTATTCTTTGATTGCTTCGTTAGTCATAGCTAATAGTTGTGCTAAAATGCGGTATATTTTATAATGTTTTAAATTCTGATCTTATTTGATCCCTGGTCATGCCCATTTTTATTTTCTCTTGTAAAGAAATTAAAGAGTGTAATAAAGCTTCCGGACGTGGAGGGCAACCTGGAATGTAAACATCCACAGGAATCACATGATCTGCTCCTTTCACCACCGAGTAGGTATTATAAAAAAAAGGGCCACCACTAATGGCACAGGCACCCATGGCAATCACATATTTAGGATCTGCCATTTGATCATACAAACGTTTAAGCACGGGCGCCATTTTATTTACAATGGTTCCGGCAATAATAATCACGTCGGCTTGACGAGGAGAGGCACGTGCTACTTCAAAGCCAAAACGAGAAAAATCATATTTGGCCGAAGCAGTAGACATCATTTCAATGCCGCAACAACTTGTAGCGAAAGACAGTGGCCACAAGGAATTGCTACGTGCCCAATTAATTACACTGTCAAAAGTGCTTACTACAATTCCACCACCTGGTGTTTCGTGGATAATGCCCGGAAATGGGGGATTACCAGCAATGTTTTCATTTAACTCCATTTGAGTGCGCCTTTTTTATGGGCATATAAAAAGCCCATGAATAAAATAAATATGAATACGATAATTTCAATGAGTGCCACCATGCCTACTTTTTTAACCACCACCGCCCATGGATACATAAATACCAATTCTACATCGAAGATTAAAAATATGAGGGCAAATAAATAATACCCTACATTAAATTGATGCCATGGAGAAGTGTTGGTTGGGATACCACATTCATAGGCTTGTCCTTTTTGTGGATTTTTGGATCCTTTCACAAAAATTTTACCTACTAATATGCCACCAGCGGAAAATGCAATGGCTGCTATCAGCAATGCTATTAATGAAATCGCGCCCATAAGCTCGTGAATTAAAATGTGACCTAAATTACGAATAAATATGCGAATCTATTCGAATTCAAAAATAATCTATTAGGCTATCATTCAACTAGATAGAAATGGGATTTTTTATCTAAAAATGTATATATTCTATGTTACATTTGTATCTATCCAATTAACAGGTGATTCTTTCTACATATGCTATTGTCAGTTACCATATTAGGCTTTATAGTTACTTTATTACTGCTTATAAATTTAAGACAGTCTAATAGGGTAAATATTTACCTCTTCTTTTTCTTGTTTATCAATAACATTTATTCCCTAGCGCATTATGCTACAATATATTCGGGAAATAAGTATTTGATTGCCATTATGTTGGTACATTTTACCCCATTGTATTTATTGATTGGGCCTTTTTTCTATTTTTATGTTAGAGGTCTATTAAAAGACGATTATAGATTAGAAAAACTAGATTATCTGCATTTTATTCCCGCTGTTCTTTTTTTTATAAATATAACACCCTATGTTTTTCATGGTTGGGATTATAAATTACAATATGCCTCGGGAGTTATAGTGGATACTAGTAATTTCTTGAAAATTGACTACTTATTTATACCTTCTTCAGTAAGCTTCTTAACAAGGCCTCTAATTGCCTTGGGCTATGTAATAGCCAGCATTATCTTGATTTATAAGAAGGGTTTGAATGAAAATTATTTAACACATCAGGCTAAATTAATCTTTAAGTGGTTGTGGATGTTTATAGTGATATCGGTGATTCTATATTTAGGGTTTCTTTTATTTACGACGCTATCCTTATATACAAAAAGTTATTACCTAGGAGGAAATGAAGGCTTTATTATTTTGCTCTCAACCATTCTAGGTTTGTTTCTCTTAAATCTTTTACTTTTCTTTTTCCCTAATATATTATATGGATTACCTCAATTGGATTATGCCATAGCGACCAAACAAAATAAGGCAGAAGAAGAACGTTTGGGTATTGCAGAAGATGTAAAAAAACAGGTTAGAAGCTTTGAAATTTCAATTGAAAAATTAAACCTGCTGAATCTCAAAATTGAGCGTTATATAGAGCACAAGCCCTACCTGAGCACTGAATTTAACCTAACTGTAATGTCGGCAGATACGGATATTCCGGTGCACCATTTATCCTATTATTTCAACGAACATCTTAAAATTAATTTTAATACGTGGAAAAATGACCTCAAAATTGAACATGTTATCTATTTAATTCGCAATGGGTCGGGTGAAATTTTGACACTTGACGCCTTGGCCAAACAGGCTGGTTTCGGTTCTCGAACCAGTTTCTTTAATTCCTTTAAACAAAAATTGGGGATTACCCCCTCTGAATATCTCAACAATCTAGACTAATGTCTAAGTTATTTGAGACAAATGTCTATGAAGTTGTCCATGTTTAGGAAACCTAGACAATGTTCGACCTTTAGATTTTAGTCTACCATTTTATTGCAACTACTTTTGCGCCCACTCAAAATAATGAGTGGGTTTTTTGTTTTGTCAAAAATGACAAATAATATATAAATATCT
>CAIOYQ010000163.1 GCA_903862505.1 uncultured Bacteroidota bacterium | reverse complement strand
GTAGTCACATAAGTATGATGCGCCAAAGCCAAGCCTTCATATAATTTTTTCATTTCTTGCTCTACTGCCAATGCTGTATCTCTTTCCTTACTTAAAAAAAAGATAGATGGTCCTGAGCCTGAAATACCACCACCCAAAGCACCCGCAGCCTTACTTGCCTTTTTCAATTCATCAAAACCAGGTATTAAAATAGAACGAACAGGCTCAATAATCACATCCTCTAAACTACGTCCTATTAAATCATAATCCCCTTTCATAAGTCCGGCAACCAGTCCCGCAATATTACCCCATTGTTTAATGGCATCTTTCAATTGTACATTTTGTTTTAAAATACTTCTTGCATCTGCCGTGCGCACTTCAATTTGTGGATGCACAATGGTTACAAATAAAGTGGGAGAAGGAAGGGCAACAATTTCTAAAGGAAAAATAGAACGAACCAAGGTTACGCCTCCATGAATACAGGGTGCAATATTATCGGCATGCTTTACACCAGAAGCTACTTTCTCTCCATTCATCGCAAAACGCACTAAGTCGTCTTTTGAAAAGGGATTGCCTATTAAATAATTAGCGCCTACCACCGCACCTGCACTACTAGCAGCACTGGAACCTACACCACTACCGGGTTTTATTAGTTTATTTATTTTTACCTCAAAGCCGATTTTCGAGAAATCAATAAGTTTACTTTCAGTTCCTAAAGACTTTTCAATAATACTATTTGCTGTATACTCCTCTATGAATGCAATGAGTGCAGCACCCGCTACATTCTTTTCCGGATCGGTCGGTAAATTAAAATCATCCGTATTAATAATAGTAATGGCCGCTTGATCCGCAGCACGCGTAACTAAACGCATTTCCATTTCATCATATGGATTGTTCACCGCAAAGCCCAAAATGTCAAATCCACATACCATATTGGCTACGGTAGCAGGGGCTTTTATTTTTATCCATTGATTGATAGGAACCATTTTTGTTACTATTTATGCTTTTACTATAAACTCGTTTTTACCTTTAAGATCACTTTTTATTATAAGTTTTTGTAAAAAATTAAACCCTGGCTGCTCTTATAATATCTGCAAACACCCCCGATGCGGTTACATCGGCTCCTGCGCCCGCTCCCTTAATCACCAATGGCAATTCAGGGTAACGCATACTATAAAATAACACTAAATTATCTTTTCCATATAAATGATAAAAGTCCGAGCTAGGTTGAATATGTTGCAATCCTACTTTTGCACCGGATGCATCATTACTTTCAAACTTGGCTACAAACTTTAATTTACAACCTTCTGCTGCTGCTGCGTCATATAATTTCTTAAAGTGTGCTTCTTGTTTTTCCATTTCTGCATAAAAATCTTCTACGCTTCCTTTAAAACAACTTGCTGGCAAGAAGGTTTCATTCACTATATCGGTCATCTCTAATTTGGTGCCTGCTTCGCGCGCGAGTATCATTATTTTGCGCATTACATCCGTACCCCCTAAATCCAATCTTGGATCTGGCTCCGTATAACCTTCTAACTGTGCTTGTCTTACCACGGCAGAAAAGGATTTGCCATCCGCACCACCCGCATAATTATTAAATACAAAATTTAAGGTACCCGATAATACCGCTTCAATCTTATGGATATTATCTCCACTGCGGATTAAATCGTTCAATGTACCAATAATGGGTAAACTCGCTCCTACATTGGTTTCAAATAAAAAAGATGCATTAAACTCACGGGCCAAACTTTTTAACTTTGCATAATTTTCATAAGGTGAAGAACATGCAATTTTATTACATGCTACCACCGATACCGCTTTCTCTAATAATTGCGTATATACATTCGCAACCGTTTCATGCGCAGTAACGTCTACAAAAATAGAATTGCGCAAATTATTGTCGGTGATGGCTGCAACATACTCAGCCGTTGTGCCTGTTGGAGCCGCCGCTAATTGTTCTTTCCAATTGGTTAAATCAAGGCCTTCTATATTAATTAATTGTCTTTTACTATTGGCAATACCTACTATATTAATTTGCAAGCGCAAGGATTTTTTCAAATAAGCGACCTGCTTATTAATTTGATCAATTAATTTTCCTCCCACGTTACCCGCACCTGCTACATAAACGTTTACTTGCTTATAAGAAGTTTCAAAAAACTCTTCGTGTAAAACGTTAATTGCTTTTTTCACATCCGTAGTAGCAATCACCGCAGTAATATTTTTTTCGGAAGACCCTTGTGCAATGGCTCTTACATTAATACCATTACGCCCTAACACGCCAAACATTTTACCACTTACACCAGGATGATTTTTCATTTGCTCACCCACCAATGCTATAATCGCAACTTCTTTTTCTACTATGAGTGGCTCTACTTTTTGAGTGTTTATTTCTTGTTCAAACTCCGCATCCACAGCCATCTTGGCCTGGTAAGCATCATTGGCGTTGATGCCCACACATATAGAGTGTTCCGAAGAACTTTGTGTAATTAATATAATATTAATTTTCTTTTTGGCTAATGCCTCAAATAGTCTTTTAGAAAATCCTGGGATACCCACCATTCCGCTTCCTTCCAAGCTTAACAAGCAAATATCATTTATCGAAGAAATCCCTCTGATAAAATTGGTATCCGCTGGTGATTCATTTTTAATAATGGTACCCGGATGATTGGGCTCAAAAGTATTCTTAATCCAAACAGGAATATTTTGATGCATCACCGGTTGAATAGTAGGCGGATAAATTACCTTGGCGCCAAAATGCGATAACTCCATCGCTTCCTGATAGGAAATTTGTGGAATTTCTTTGGCATTATGAACAATTCTTGGATCCGCTGTCATCATACCACTCACGTCCGTCCATATTTCTAAAGCAGAAGCTTTTACCGCTGCTGCAAAAATAGCACCAGTATAATCCGAGCCGCCTCTTCCTATTGTAGTGGTATTGCCTTCGGCATCGGATGCGATAAAGCCTGGTGCCATGTATAAATCAAACTTGTTATTTGCAGGATCTGCAAAATAGCTTTGAATGGTTTTGGTCGTTAGGTCCTTATCAACAACCGCATTTAAATAATTAGCATTGGTCTTTATTAACAATCTTGAATCCACCCATTGTTGGTGGATGCCTTTAGAAGCGAAAGTCGCCGCTATTATTTTTGAAGATAATATTTCACCAAAACTTACAATTCGATCCTGCATTCTGTTAGACAATTCTTTTAACATGAAAAGTCCTTCACAATTGGATTCTAATTCGTTGATGCTTTGCTTTACCAAACTTAAGGTTGCCGACTGCGCTTGTATGGGTAACAAAGCGCGTACTGCATCCAAATGTTTTTGCTCAATATTTTGAATAATGGTTTTATAGGCTTCGTTTCCTTGTGATGCACTTTGTGCCAACATTAATAATTGATCGGTCACTCCACTCATCGCAGATACCACTACAATCGTAGGTTCTTTTTTAATAGATTCACTTACAATTGCCACAACTTGTAATATAGCTTCCGCACTTCCTACCGAACTTCCTCCAAATTTTAAAACTTGCATAACCTTTTATTTTAGCGGGGCTTCATTAAGGAGCTCCGCAATTTTTATCCGATGACTATACTAAATAGCCGTATATATTATCGTTTTTATTTATTTCGTTGTAATTAATATGATAGCGCTTCATGTTTTCAATAAGTACTTCATAATCTTTATTTGATTTTAATTCCAATCCCACCAACGCTGGACCCGCTTCCTTATTATGCTTTTGTATATATTCAAATCGAGTAATGTCATCCTCTGGACCCAATACTTTATTTACAAAATCTTTAAGTGCGCCTGGTCTTTGTGCGAATCTAATTAAAAAATAGTGTTTTAATCCTTCATATATCAGAGATCTTTCTTTAATCTCTTGCATACGAGCAATATCATTATTGCTGCCACTCACAATACATACAATGGTCTTTCCTTTTATTTGGTCTACATAATCATCTAACACTGCAATACTCATTGCGCCAGCTGGTTCTACCACAATGGCTTCCTCGTTATACATTTGTAAAATAGTGGAACAAATTTTCCCTTCTGGTACTAAATGCATATCATCTATGACATCCTTGCAAATGGCAAAAGTGTGGTCTCCAACACGTTTAACTGCCGCACCATCTACAAAATTATCTATCTGTTCTAATTCTACCGGATGCCCTTCCTTTAGTGCAGTGAGCATACTAGGCGCCCCCTCAGGTTCCAAGCCCACCACTTTTGTAGTAGGTGAATGTTGTTTAAAATAATACCCAACACCAGCACTTAATCCTCCACCACCAACTGGAACGAAAATATAATCAATAGGGGTGTCTCTTAAATCACTTCCTAATTCACTTCTCAATTCATTATAATCGTTTAAAATTTCTACGCCTACTGTTCCTTGACCCGCCATAATAAAGGGATGATCAAAAGGAGGAATAAAAGTCATCCCATTTGCGATGGTATATTCTTTAGCTGCTTTTGCAGTATCATCAAAAGTATCTCCTACTAGTTTTACTTCCACAAAATGCTCCCCAAACATTTTTGTTTGACTTACTTTTTGTTGTGGCGAAGGAATAGGCATAAACACCACCCCTTTCACATTTAATTTTTTACAGCTATACGCAAAACCTTGTGCATGATTGCCTGCACTTGCACATACCACGCCCTTTGCCAATTGATCGGGTGTCAACTGACTCATCATATTGTATGCACCTCTTAATTTATAAGAACGTACAATTTGCAAATCCTCTCTTTTTAAATAAACCCTGCACTGATACTTTCGGGATAAATTGGCATTATACTGAAGCGGGGTATGGGTAACCACCGGCTTTAATCTAATGGCCGCTCCTTCAATATCAAGTGCAGGCTTACTAACTAATTGATCATCACTCATGTCTTAATTATTTACCAGGCTGGTTCTCTGGACGCAAGCTTCTCACTGTTTTACCTGCTTGCCACATTTCACTATTGTGTAACTCCGCTAATTCTACTTCTAATTTTTCACGGTAGTCGTCCTTGCTATTTAAATCAATGGATCTTGCCGACTCAACTCCGGTTGCTACACTATTATATAAATCAGAAAATACTGGTAAAGTGGCGTCACGGAATTTTTTCCACCAATCCAACGCACC
>CAIOYQ010000162.1 GCA_903862505.1 uncultured Bacteroidota bacterium | reverse complement strand
TCTATTTAACATAATGTTAATTATAAGCGAATATATAGTAGTTTGACTAAGGTTCATTAGGCTGAAAACGAGGTTGGTATTGATTATATAGATAATTATAGCTATTTTCATAATCTAAATGATTCGCACATGAGTAACGCAGTGAGCAGAAGGAAATTTGTACAAGAAGCAGGTTTAACAACCATGGCATTAGGGCTAAGTCCACAGTTTATAAAGGCACAATCCAGTGCAAAAAAAGACATGGTAAGAATTGGTATAATTGGTACCGGTTTTAGGGGGCAGGATCATCTTGAAATGCTTATTCAACGTAACGACACCACTATTGTAGCCTTTGCCGATCCAGATAAGAAGATGATAGCCGCTGCTCAAAAGCTACTTAAAGACGCGGGGCGTGCTGCTGCAGTTGAATATAGTGACGGGAAAGAAAATTACAAACAACTCTTACAACGTACTGATATTGATGCAGTTATTATCGCTACACCATGGGAATGGCATATACCTCAGGCCCTAGAAGCTATCAAAAACGGTATTATACCAGGTGTGGAGGTTTGTGGTGCTGTAAAACTAACCGATTGCTGGGATATTGTCAATGCTAGTGAAAAAGCGGGTGTCCCTGTAATGTGTTTAGAGAATGTATGTTATAGACGGGATGTGTTGGCTGTATACAATATGGTTAAAAAAGGAATTTTTGGTGAATTATTACACTTACAAGGGGGTTATGAACACGATTTAAGGGGTGTTAAGTTTAATGATGGGATTACAGCCTATAATTCGGGGGTTGAATTTGGTGAAAAGGGTTATAGTGAGGCTAAATGGCGTACAAATCACTCCTTATATAGAAACGGAGAACTTTACCCAACCCATGGACTAGGTCCAGTTGCTATGATGTTAGACGCCAACAGAGGTAATGTATTAACTAGGCTTTCCTCGGTTGCTACAAAGGCAAGAGGTTTACATAAATATATAGTTAACCATCCACAAGGTGGTGAAAATCATCCTAATGCGAAATTAAATTTTAAATTAGGAGATATTGTTACTACACAAATACAAACCCATAATGGAGAGACTATATTATTAACACACGACACCAATTCACCACGTCCTTATAATTTAGGTTTCCGCGTTCAGGGTACGCAGGGATTATGGCAGGACTTTAGTTCGGGTGCCTTTAATGCTGGGCATATATATATAGAAGGCATCTCCAAGAAAAACCATGTTTGGGAAAACCCCGAGCCTTATTTAAAGGAACACGATCATCCATTGTGGAAGCGTTTTGAAAAAGATGCGGTTGGTTCAGGTCATGGCGGAATGGACTTTTTTGTAGAAAACGCCTTTATTGAATGTATTAAAAGAGAGGTCCCCTTCCCATTAGACGTTTATGATTTAGCCACCTGGTATGCCATCACTCCCCTTTCAGAAAAGTCCATAGCCGAACATGGTCAGGTCCAAGATATACCCGACTTCACAAGAGGTAAGTGGAAAAATAGAAAACCAAATTTTGCAATGGATGACCAATACTAGATAATTATCTAGAAATAGGAAAGTACTTATTATTTCAGCGCATTATAGACTTCCAATAATCTTATTTGATTGAGGGCCCGAATATAGTTTTGGCCCTCTTTTTTTGCCCCATAATAGATGTCCATGTTAAAATGGTCAGTTATAAAACGAAGGGCTTGCATGTAAATCATAAACTGCCCCGCAAAGAAAAAATGGTCCAATTCGAAATTGGAAAGTTCCGATTGCATTTCGCTCAAGTATCCCTTCTGGATAGCCTCCCATTTAAGCGCATCAACTGTTAATAAATTCAGATTGGCTTCTTCTTCGGTTACATTGCATAAACAGGTACGACACATGTCACCAATATCACTGATAAAATAACCTGGCATAACAGTGTCTAGATCAATTACACAAATCCCTTTTTCTAAGCCTTTCAGTTGTTTAAAAAGAACATTGCTGATTTTAGTGTCGTGATGTGTTACCCTTTGTTTAACCTCCTTATGTTGAATAAATTTTTGATATTGATCAACATAATGTTGATGGGTTTTCAAAAAAGAAATGTCCATTTTAGCCAATTCAATTCTTTGTTTATTGCCATTGAGTAAAGCCTGTTCAAATTGATGATAGCGTAAACTTAAATTATGGAAATCCGGGAGGGTAATTTTTAATTTTGTAGCATCAAATTTTGAAAGCACCTGTGTAAATTGACCAAACTGTTTGGCAGCTTCAAAAGCTTGAAATTCATTTTCTAAAACAGACAAAGCATACCCATCTATTTTTTTAAAAGCTCTATAATACTTACCCTCCCACTCTATTAATGTTTTGCCTTCGGTTGTTTTTTCTAAATGTGTAAATAGATAATCTGGTGCGTTGGATGCTAAATAGGCACTTATTTCATTAATGTTAAAGTCAATAAATTCAGGATGCTTGAAAATATGATGATTAACGGTTTGAAGTATATATTCGCCTTTATTCGTTGAGAGTTCATAGGTACAATTGATAAGCCCTTGGTGCAATTGAGAATAAGTTTTTACTTCCCAACCATATTTTTTAAAAATGCTTTCCATATTTATAAATTAAAAGTACTTAAATACCCTCAATTTCCGTAAATTGAAATTTCAAATGAAATCATCCTTATGCGTATTAATAGAAGAAATTTTATCAACTTAGGTAGTTTAGGCATTGCAGGTTTTACTTTACAAGGTTTTGTAAATAAGCAAAGTGTACAAGGTTTAAAACCAATTGTAATTGCAACTTGGGATGCAGGTTTAAGCGCTAATAAAGCTGCTTGGGCTGTATTAAGTAAAGGGGGTTCTGCCTTAGATGCTGTTGAGAAAGGTGTCATGGTTACAGAGGATGAGATTAATTGTTGCGTAGGTTTAGCTGCCAACCCGGATAGAGATGGTCATGTCACCTTAGATGCCTCCATAATGGATCATGAATTTAATTGTGGGAGTGTCGCTTTTTTAGAAAGAATAAAACACCCAATCTCAGTGGCTAGAAGAGTGATGGAAAAAACACCACATGTTATGTTGGTGGGTGAAGGCGCACAACAATTCGCTTTATCGGAGGGCTTTACTTTAGAACCGGATGAATTATCGGAATCTGCAGATAAGTCTTACAAAGAATGGCTAAAAAAGTCCACTTATCAACCGATCATTAATGTGGAAAGACAAAAATCAAAAAAAGCTACGAGCCAGTTAGATGATATATATAAAGCCCCAGCTAAATTAAGTAATGGAGAATGGAATCATGACACCATTGGTATGGTGGCCTTAGATGCCAAAGGAAATTTAAGTGGTAGTTGTACAACGAGTGGTGCTGGATTTAAATTAAGAGGTCGTGTAGGTGACTCTCCTATTATTGGTGCTGGATTATATGTAGACAACGAGGTAGGTGCCGTGGTGTCTACAGGACAAGGTGAGGACGTGATTAGAGTTGCTGGATCAAGTGCAGTAGTGGAGCATATGCGTCAAGGAAAATCTCCACAGGAAGCATGCAAACTTGTTGTAGAAAAAATAAGACGCATTAAAAAAGAAAAAGCAGCGGACATTCAAGTTTGTTTTATTGCTTTAAATAAAAATGGTGAATATGGGAGTTATGCATTGCACACAGGATTTAATTATGCAGTACACACTGCCGAAGGAAATAAATTAATAGAGTCTCCATTTAGTGTTTAAGTAATGGGGCTGATTAATTATTTTAAAAAGATAGATTAAAAACATAATGAGCAATCAAAAAGTGATTTTAGAAATAGCCGTTTTCTCGGTAGAGGCCGCTTTAAATGCAATATTAGCTGGAGCAGATAGAATTGAATTTTGTGAAAATCCAAATGAAGGAGGCACTACCCCATCTTATGGAAGTTTGAAAACCTTAATTGCTTTAACAACTATACCGGTATTCCCAATTATAAGACCAAGAGGGGGAGATTTTTTATATACCGAAGCAGAATACGCATGTATCAAAGCAGATTTATTATTGGTAAAAGAATTAGGCTATCCAGGTGCCGTGATAGGTTTATTAAATGCGGATGGAACCATTGACAAAGAAAGAACGACTGATTTGGTACAATTAGCTGCTCCTATGCAAATTACTTTCCACCGTGCTTTTGATAGATGCAATGACCCCTTCAAAGGATTAGAAGATATTATTGAAACGGGTTGTAAAAGAATACTTACAAGTGGACAGGTTCCAAATGTAGGTGATGCCATTCCAATGATTAAAAATTTAGTAGAAAAAGCAGGAGACCGTATTATTATTTTACCAGGAAGTGGAGTACGCGCCAATAATTGCCAAGCAATAATTAATGAAACGGGAGCTGTTGAAATTCATAGTTCTGCACGAAAAGCAATTGCTTCACAAATGAAACACAATGCAACCAGCATGCAAGAAAATATGATTTCTATGGGTATAGATGAAAATGAAGTGAAAGCAATGTTAGCAGCACTTCAATAAGCGCAGATTCCATTAATTAACCTGAACCTAGTACAACATTCTTACTCTAACAGTCTCTTTAACTTCTCTTAAAAGCTCAATTGCTTTTTTAGATAATTTAGAATCAACATCTAAAACTACATATCCAATTTCTTCATTGGTTTTTAAGTATTGGCCCACAATGTTAATTTTATTTTTAGACATCACCGTATTAATGGCACTTAATACACCTGGTACATTTCTGTGAATATGTAATATACGATGCGCGCCGTCTACTGGCGGTAAGCTAATGTCAGGAATCGTATGCGATCCATTAGAAACACCACGCTCTAAATATTGATACAATTTAACACTTACATCTTCGCCAATATTTTCTTGTGCCTCTTCGGTTGAACCTCCAATATGTGGGGTTAATATTACATTGGATAATCCCTGTAATGGCGTTTCAAATTTATCGCCATTCTTTTCAGGCTCCAAAGGAAATACATCTATCGCTGCACCAGCAATATGTTTTGATTTTAAAGCGGCAGTCAATGCATTTAAATCTACCACTTCGCCTCTTGCATAGTTAATTAAAATAGATCCCGACTTACATTGTTTAATTACCTCATTGCTAATTAAATTTTTTGTTTGAAGTGTTTCTGGAACATGTACAGAAACAATATCGGAACTACTCACTAAATCTTTTATAGATTTTACGGAAACTGCATTTCCCAAAGGCAATTTAGCTTCCACGTCATAAAATTTGACCTTCATCCCCATGGCTTCGGCCATGATGCCAGTTTGTGTTCCAATATTACCATAACCAATAAGGCCAAGTGTTTTACCTCTTAACTCATAACTTCCTTTGGCTTCTTTATTCCAAATACCTTCGTGCGCTGCTTTATTTTTGTCAATAATTTTTCGAATTAACATAATAGATGATCCTATCACCAGTTCAGCCACACTTCTTGTATTACTATAAGGGGCATTAAAAACAGCAACACCTTTTTGTTTACAAGCTTTTATATCTACCTGATTGGTACCAATACAAAAACAACCAATGGCTTGTAATTTTTTGGCGCTGTCCAATACTTTTTTTGAAATAAATGTTTTTGAGCGAATCCCTAAAATGTGTACATCTTTTATTACTTTAATTAACTCTTCTTCACTTAATGCACCAGCCATTTTTTTAACATCCGTATACCCCTGTTCTTTAAAATATTGAACTGCTTTTTCGCTAATATTTTCTAGGAATAAAACCTTGATTTTATGTTTAGGATAACTGGTAGGGTCTAGATTGCTCATGTTACAAAGGTAAAAAATAAATTGCTACTATTACGCATGGCAATAAAATGTAATTAAAGTCGTTTCTTATATATCCATTCACTACTTAAAACTAACAGATGATTGTGAGAATTTCATTATTGCTGGGAATATTCATGTTTACAAGTGCTTGTGGCACTGGCCAGTTGAACAATACGAATGAAATTGATTCCTTATCAAAAGCGCTAACCCCTGAATTAAAAGAGAAATATGCTGCTCAAATAAAAATTAAATATGCGCAATTATTTGGGAATCGGTTTAGTGGACAGATTCTTATTTCAAAAAATGGTCAAATCATTTTTGAAGACTACAAAGGCTATGCTAATATAGCGGACAAAACCCCTGTCACAGCCGAAACACCTATACATTTAGCTTCTATCTCAAAAACATTCACGGCAATGTTGGTGCTTAAGCTTTGGGAGCAAAAACAAATTGATTTAAAAGATCTTGTTACCAAGTACCTGTCTACCTTCCCTTACAAAACGGTAACTATTGAACAACTCTTAGCACATAGAAGCGGTTTACCAGACTATACTTATTTAATGGATCCTCCAAAATATATTACCGTTAAAACTAAAACCAAGCGGGGTAAATGGGTAAGTAAACAACAACTAGATCCTAAGGCAAAGAATTACAAAGAATCTAATTATAATAATCAAGATGTTTTGGACTTCTTGGCAAAAAAGCGCCCTGCACCTCAGGCCAATCCTGACAAAGTTTTTAAGTATTGTAATACCAATTATGTAATGCTCGCTTTAATTGTAGAAAAAATTACTGGAAAGGACTTCCCTACCTATATGCATGAAACAATTTTTAAGCCATTGAAAATGGAACATAGTTTTGTTTTTAGCGATTCATTGAAAAGCAGGTATATTCCATCCTATACCGACAAATCAATTCCCTATAAAATTGAAAAATATGACCTTATATATGGTGATAAAAACGTATATAGTACAGCCAAAGACCTTTTAATATGGGATAATGCTTTAAGGGGTGCTAGTTTTTTAACGCAGGCTACCATTCAAATGGCTTATGAACCAAAGAGCCCATTAACCCCAAACTTCCAAAATTATGGATTTGGCTGGCGTATGATATTAGCACCCAACGAGGATAAATTAATATTCCACAACGGATGGTGGCATGGCAATAACACGGTATTTACAAGATTTATAAAGGAACATGTGACCATTATTATTTTGGGGAATAAATACAATAAAACTATTTATAAGGGTAAACAATTTGCAAGTGTTTTTACAGGTAAGGTAGACAGTACCGGTACCGATGACTAAAGTTGTCCATTTTTGCCGTTTTTTGGCCTTTTCACCCTATTTTTGCAAACCTTAATTGAAAATAAACCAATAACTGAATTAAGTAAATTCTTATGAAAGATCTTCTATTTTATGCCGTTCCGGCGATGGGTATTGTAGGTTTACTATATACTCTTTTAAAATTTAACTGGGTGTCTAAGCAAGATGCCGGTAATGCGCGAATGAAAGAAATCAGCACTTATATTGCTGAAGGCGCCATGGCTTTTTTGAAAGCAGAGTGGAAAATATTAGGATATTTTGTTGTTATAGTAGCCCTTTTATTAGGCTTTATGGCCTCTAAAAATGATGATAGCCATTGGACTATCGCTGTAGCTTTTGTAATTGGTGCGGTTTTTAGCGCCACAGCAGGTTATATTGGTATGAAAGTAGCAACAAAGGCGAATGTAAGAACTGCAGAAGCAGCAAAAACAAGTTTAGCGCGCGCGCTTAAAGTTTCTTTCACAGGTGGATCGGTAATGGGCTTAGGCGTATCTGGTTTGGCTGTTTTAGGTTTAGGCGGATTATATTTAATATTAAAACAATACTTCTATGTTTCTGGCGATCCAAAAGAAATGCTTAAAACCATCGAAGTTTTAACTGGCTTCTCTTTAGGTGCTGAATCTATCGCATTGTTTGCGCGTGTTGGAGGAGGTATCTATACGAAAGCGGCAGACGTAGGTGCCGATTTAGTAGGTAAAGTAGAAGCAGGTATTCCCGAAGATGATCCTCGTAACCCTGCAACCATTGCAGACAATGTTGGTGATAACGTAGGTGACGTTGCAGGTATGGGCGCCGATTTATTTGGTTCTTATGTTGCAACCGTATTGGCTACAATGGTTTTAGGTCAAGAAGTTAGAAATGCAACAGGCGGTTCTTTAGTAGATGCCTTTGGTGGATTATCGCCCATTTTATTACCAATGTTAATTGCTGGGGTAGGTATTTTATTATCAATTATAGGTACTTTCTTTGTAAGAATAAGTGAGAATGCTGGTATGAATACCGCTACGGTTCAAAAAGCATTGAATATGGGTAACTATGGTTCTATGATTTTAACAGCTATTGCATGTTATTTCTTAGTATCCAATGTTTTACCTGAAACTATGTTTTTAAGAGGTGTAGAATTTTCAAGAAATGGAGTAATCGGTGCGATAGCAGTTGGATTAGTAGTAGGTACTTTAATGAGTATCATTACTGAATATTACACTGCCATGGGTAAGCGTCCGGTTTTAAGTATTATCAAACAATCAAGCACAGGACACGCAACCAACATTATTGGTGGTTTAGCCATTGGTATGGAATCTACTTTCTTCCCAATTATAGTGTTGGCTGCTGGTATATATGGTTCATTTGCTTGTGCAGGTTTATATGGTGTAGCGATTGCTGCAGCGGGTATGATGGCAACTACTGCTATGCAATTAGCAATTGATGCTTTTGGTCCTATCGCAGACAATGCAGGTGGTATTGCGGAAATGAGTGAGTTACCAGCTGAAGTAAGAGAAAAAACAGATATTTTGGATGCCGTAGGAAATACAACTGCTGCAAGTGGTAAAGGTTTTGCCATTGC
>CAIOYQ010000161.1 GCA_903862505.1 uncultured Bacteroidota bacterium | reverse complement strand
TTACTCTTACTCGCATTCGCAGAGAATCGTGCAATGAAATCTAATAAAGCAGCACGCTTTTCTTCGTTCTTTTTATTCTTATCCGTCATTTGGCGCGCCATCAAAGTAGATGACTCGTACCAAAATGAATAGTTACCACTAAAGGTTTTAATTTTTGAACGATCCACGTCAGATACATGCGTACAAACAGTATCCAAGAAGTGACGGTCGTGACTTACTACCAATACAATATTTTCATAATCGGCTAAAAAGTTTTCCAACCACCCAATGGTTTCAATATCCAAGCCGTTGGTAGGCTCATCCAATAATAAAATGTCTGGATTCCCAAATAAGGATTGCGCCAACAATACACGCAATTTAAAATTACTTGGAATATCTTTCATTAAACTTTGGTGCATATCTTCTTTCACACCTAAGTCGCTTAATAAACTCGCTGCATTACTCTCCGCTTCGTATCCACCCATCTCTCCAAATTCAGCTTCTAACTCGCCTGCTTTTAATCCATCATCTTCCGTAAAATCTTCCTTTGCATATAAAGCATCTTTTGCATGCATTACATCCCACATACGTTTATGCCCTTGCATTACCGTATTTAAAACAGTTTGTTCATCAAACTCAAATTGGTTTTGTTTTAGAAAAGACATACGCTCACCTGGCGTAATTTCCACGGCACCTTTTGTAGGTTCAATTTCACCACTTAATATTTTTAAGAAGGTAGACTTGCCGGCACCATTGGCACCAATAATACCATAGCAGTTTCCTTTGGTGAAGCTAATATTCACTTCATCAAAAAGAACTCTTTTACCAAAGGACAAAGTAATGTTTCTAGCACTAATCATATAGGTACGATAATTTGAGGTCGCAAAGTTAAGCAAATTAAGCTTACCAATTAGAACGAGCGGTTGAGGACACAGAAAGGTTGTCAAATGCACCCGCTAAGTATTTATAATGTGCAGTTATAGCAATCATGGCGGCGTTGTCTGTGCAATATTCAAAAGAAGGCAAGTACACTTGCGAATGGGTCTTTTGACCCAATTCCAATACCCCTGCCCTCAATCCCGAATTGGCACTCACCCCTCCGGCAATAGAAATTTCACGAATACCTGTTTGCTGAATGGCTTTTTTAAATTTACGCATAAGAATTTCTACAATGGTATACTGAACAGAAGCACATAAATCATTTAAATGGGCTTCAATAAAACCGGGTTCTTGTTTTTGTAAAAAATATAAAACACTCGTTTTTAAACCGCTAAATGAATAATTTAAATCGGGTACTTGTGGTTTGGCAAATTCAAAGGCTTTGGGATTCCCTAGTTTTGCCAACTTATCCAAAACGGGCCCGCCCGGATATGGTAGTCCTAAAATTTTAGAAATTTTATCAAATGCTTCTCCAGCAGCGTCATCAATCGTTTCGCCGAGTATTATTAATTCGGCTGGACTATTGCACCTTACAATTTGTGTATGTCCTCCACTCACTGTTAAACATAGAAATGGGAAACTAGGTTTACGCTCATCAATTAAATTGGCCAACACATGCGCCTGCATATGATGTACTGATATCAATGGTTTTCCAAGAGATAGGGACAAAGACTTTGCAAATTGTGCACCTACCAATAAGCTACCAATTAATCCAGGTGCTTGTGTAAATGCAATCGCATCTAATTGATTTAATCTTTGGGTATGCGTTAAATTAGGGAATGCAGTTTTTAAAGACGCTTCTACCACTGGCACAATATTTTCCATATGCGCGCGGCTAGCTAATTCTGGAACCACTCCTCCATATTTTTCATGCACGGATTGATTGGCAATATAATTAGACAATATTTTACCATCCAAAATAACAGAGGCTGCTGTTTCGTCACAGGACGATTCTATCGCTAATATGGTAATAGGATTTTGAGACACAATGCGAAGTTAATTAAAACGCGCTGTTTAATTAATCTCAAAATGAAATTTAGGGATTACTTTGATCTAATCGCATCCACTGGATTCATTTTTGCTGCAATGGATGCAGGAATAATACCAGAGATCACGCCTAGAATAATGCAAATACTCAAAGCCAACGCAATAATACTTGGTGCTATAAAAATAGGAAATGGCAATACGGCTCCTAAGGCTACAGTCAGCAGCCATACTAGGAATAGACCCACTAATCCACCTATAATACATAAAAAAGCACTCTCTAATAAAAACTCATACAATATGGCACTACTCTTGGCACCAATGGCTTTTTTTAGTCCAATTTGACTGGTGCGTTCTCTTACCGTCACAAACATGATATTGGCCACCCCAAAGGCTCCAACTAATAAGGACAGGCCCGCAATGGCCCAGCCACCTTGGTTGATAGAACCAAAAACACTTTCAATTTGATCTTTAAATTGTGCCACATCATTACAGGTAAAATTGTCTTCCTGAGAAGGGCTTAACTTTCTTAACTGACGCATGATCCCATTTAGTTCATCTTGTAAGGCTTTAGATGGAATGCCCGGCTTCGCTTGCACCATGATATAGGGACTGTTATTGTCCGGATTAAAAATAGAAGCAAAATAATAGTAGGGAACAACAGTGGCTTTATCATAATCAAACCCGCCAATCATAGAACTACCTTGTTTTTCAATCACCCCTATAATCTGAAGTCGACGTCCACCATAAGAAATGGTTTTTCCCAAGGCCTTTTCTGATTTGCCAAACAGCTCTTCGGCTACCTTGTTTCCAATTACACAAAATGGAACGCCTCTATTAAAATCGGTTTCATTAAAATATCTGCCTTGCCCAATATTAAAGGTCTGAATTTTATTAAAGTCGTTCGTTACCCCATATAAATTAACCCCTTTTAACTGATTTTCTTCGTAAGAAAACGTTGCAGTTGTGGAAACGAAAAAGGCAATATTAGAGGCCAGGCTTGAACGTTTTTGAAGAAAATCCATTTCATCAATTTTCATGGATGGGCGTTTCACAAACTTCCACCAAGGATATTCTGGGCCTCCATTATAGTCCCATTTGTCAATAAATATGGTATTATTACCCAGTCCAGATAAATCGTTGCTAATTTTCGTCTTTAAGCTGTCAATAGTTGCTAATACGCCAATAATGCAGAATATACCAATAGTGATGCCAAATAAGGATAAAAAAGTCCTCAATTTGTTCACTTTTAGCTCCTGTAAAGCCATCTTAAAACTGTTCCAAAGTATGGTAAGTACTTTTATCATTTGGTAAAAATAGTTCAAATAAGGATTATGTGTATTTTTTTATGCAAACGGTCATTAACTTATCTAAATGCACAAATTGTTAAGGTATTTAGAGAAACTGCATAAAATCATTCAAACGATTGATAGCTAGTATTAATTTGATGCGTAATTTTGCGTCGATGTTTAAATCATTATTTATATGAGTTCCAAAAATATGTTTACCTCCTCGGTGGGGAAAAAATTAGTAATGGCCTTCACAGGAATTTTCTTAATTCTTTTCTTAATTGTTCACGCAGGATTGAATGCCTGTATTTGGGCAAATGATGAAGGATTAATGTTTAATAAAGCTGCTCACTTTATGGGAAGTTTTGTAGTTCCTCGTGTCTTAGAAATTGGTCTTTTTGTTGGCATTATTTTGCACATTGTGCAGGGTTATATGTTGACGCTTGAAAACAGAAGTAAAAGATCGGTGGGTTATGCAGTAAACTATGCAAAAGGAAGTAAATGGTATAGTAGAAGTATGGCTTTATTAGGCACTTTATTATTAATGTTTTTAGTAATGCACATTTATCATTTTTGGACGCCAAGTCGTTTAGGCGGTATGGCAGGAATTAAAAGCTTAACAGTATTTGATAAGAATGGTGTAGAATACCATAATTTATATGCGGAGATGAAACTAGTATTTGAAAATGTATTCGTAGTTATTTTATATGTATTGGCTTGCGGATCTCTTGCTTATCATTTGGCACATGGATTTCAAAGTGCATTTAAAACCATTGGCATACATAATAAAAGGTATCATGCTTTAATTAGTACAATAGGATATGGTTTTGCGATTCTTATTCCTTTAGCATTTGCGATGATGCCATTAAGCTTTTATTTTAACCTAGTTAAATAAGACCTCCCAACAAACATTCTAAACATTAGATAAAAGATTCAATATGTTAAACTCAAAAATACCTGCAGGAAACTTAGATGACAAATGGGTAGACTATAAAGGTCACTGTAAATTAGTGAACCCTGCGAACAAAAGAAAAATGGAAGTGATTGTAGTAGGTACTGGCTTGGCGGGTGCAAGTGCTGCAGCATCATTAGGCGAACTTGGATATAAGGTAAAAGCATTTTGCTTTCAGGATTCTCCGCGTCGCGCGCACAGTATTGCTGCACAAGGTGGAATTAACGCTGCTAAAAACTATCAAAATGATGGGGATAGCGTGTTTAGATTATTTTATGATACCATTAAAGGTGGTGACTATCGTTCTCGTGAAGCCAATGTACATCGTTTAGCAGAAGTAAGTAGCAATATCATTGACCAATGTGTTGCACAAGGCGTTCCCTTTGCAAGGGAGTACGGCGGATTATTAAGTAACCGAAGTTTTGGTGGTACACAAGTACAAAGAACATTTTATGCAGCTGGTCAAACAGGTCAACAATTATTAATAGGTGCTTACCAAGCTTTAGAGCGTCAGGTAGCATTAGGAAATGTAACCATGCATACAAGACATGAAATGTTAGATGTGGTGAAGATTGACGGTAAAGCAAAAGGAATTATAGCAAGAAATTTAATTACAGGCGAATTAGAAAAGCATTTTGGATACGCAGTAATATTGTGTACAGGTGGATACGGAAACGTATTTTATTTGTCCACCAATGCAATGGGTTCCAATGTAACTGCGGCATGGAAAGCGCATAAGCAAGGTGCATATTTTGCCAATCCATGTTTCACACAAATTCACCCAACTTGTATTCCTGTATCTGGTGACCATCAATCTAAATTAACATTGATGTCTGAGTCTTTAAGAAATGACGGACGAATTTGGGTTCCTAAAAATTTAGAAGAAAAAAGAAAAGCCAACGAAATACCAGAAGAAGATAGAGACTATTTTTTAGAGCGTCGCTACCCTGCTTTTGGAAATTTAGTACCGCGTGACGTAGCTTCTCGTGCCGCTAAAGAAAGATGTGATGCAGGTCATGGTGTAGGCACTTCAAAGCAAGCCGTTTATTTAGATTATGCAGCAGCTATTCAAAGATATGGTAAGATAGAAGTAAGCAAACAAGGTTTAAGCAATGTGAGTGCTGATGAAATCACTGCATTAGGTAAAGAAGTTGTGAAAGAAAAATATGGCAACTTATTTAATATGTATGCAAAAATCACTGGCGAAAATCCATACGAAGTGCCTATGCGTATTTATCCAGCAGTGCATTATACCATGGGTGGCCTTTGGGTTGATTATGAATTACAAACCAATGTTCCAGGATTATACGCGTTAGGAGAAGCGAATTTTAGCGATCACGGTGCTAACCGTTTAGGGGCGAGTGCATTAATGCAGGGTTTAGCGGATGGTTATTTTGTAATCCCTTACACGTTAGGTAATAACTTAGCGGATGAGATTTACAATACGCCAATACCTACTACACATCCTGCATTTGAAGCTGCAGAAAAAGCAGTTGCAGAGCGCATTCAAACTTTGAAAAACATAAATGGTAAACAATCGGTTGAAAGTTTCCACAAGCGTTTAGGTAAAATTATTTGGAATGAGTGTGGTATGTCCAGAAGCGAAGCTGGTTTAAAGAAAGCCATAGCCGATGTACAAGCATTGAAAAAAGAATTCTGGAGTGATGTTAGAATCCCGGGTGAAATAAATGAATACAACCCTGAATTGGATAAAGCAAATCGTGTTGCGGACTTTATTGAACTAGGAGAATTAATGTGTGTAGACGCTTTAAATAGAAATGAAAGCTGTGGTGGACACTTTAGAGAAGAATATCAAACACCAGACGGTGAGGCTTTAAGAGACGATGAAAACTTTATGTATGTTGCTGCATGGGAAACTACAGGCGAGCATCAATGGCAATTACATAAAGAAGAATTAAAGTACGAGGTAATTAAACCTTCTCAACGTAACTACAAATAAAACCATTATTCATTTAATTACTACAAGTTAACTTATAGCATATGTCACATAATAATATGAATTTAAAATTAAAAGTTTGGCGTCAAAAAAATGCAAACACAACAGGTGCTTTTGTAAAATATGACGTGAATGATATCTCCGATGAAATGTCTTTCTTAGAAATGTTAGACGTTTTAAACGAAAAACTAATTGTAACGGGGGAAGAACCTATCGCATTTGACCATGATTGTAGAGAAGGTATCTGCGGTATGTGTTCATTGTATATTGACGGAAAACCGCACGGTCCTTGGCAGGCCAATACCACTTGTCAGTTACATATGCGCGCATTTAAGGATGGCGATACCATTACCATAGAGCCATGGAGATCTAATGCCTTCCCTATTGTAAAAGACTTAACCGTAGACAGAGGTGCTTTTGATAGAATTATACAAGCAGGTGGATACGTGAGTGTGAATACAGGAAATGCAGTAGACGGAAACAGTTTGCCCATTAATAAAGATGATGCAGATGCTTCTTTTGCAGCAGCTATGTGTATTGGTTGTGGCGCTTGTGTGGCAGCTTGTAAAAATAGTTCGGCAATGCTTTTCTTAAGTGCGAAAGTATCTCACTTAGCATTATTACCTCAGGGTGAACCAGAAAGAAAGTCTCGTGTGTTAAATATGGTGGCTCAAATGGATAAAGAAGGATTTGGATCTTGTACCAATACTGGTGCTTGTGAAGCTGCTTGTCCTAAAGAAATATCTATTGCAAACATTGCTCGCTTAAATAAGGAATATTTAAGAGCAGGTTTAACCGCAGAATAATTAAGATAAAATAGTGAATCAAAAGGCAATCAATTTGATTGCCTTTTGTATGTTTACAATGCTTCATTTATACCATGTCCAATACCTATTTTCAATTTAAGCAATTCACCGTGCACCAGGAACATACCGCTATGAAGGTTTGTACCGATGCATGTTTATTTGGTGCCTGGGTGGCAAACGATGCGCCATTAATGAATGTCAACAAAATATTAGATATTGGTTCGGGAACCGGCTTATTAAGTTTAATGCTAGCGCAAGCTGTTTGTAATAATGTCCATAAAGAAAGTGGTATTCAAATCACAGCCATTGAAATAGAACCGGACGCTGCAAAGGAAGCAGCAAGCAATTGCAAGGCAAGCCCTTGGGCAACCCATATACAAGTGGTTAATAATTCCATTCAATCATATAGCAAACATATACAAGAAGGAAAAGATACTAAAGCATTATTTGAATGCATTATCAGCAATCCTCCTTTTTTTGAAAGCGATTTGCCTTCCCCCAATGCCAATGTAAATTTAGCTTCACACAGTTCGGCTTTACCTTGGACTGAATTAATTCAAGAAGTAGATGCTTTATTACAACCCAATGGAAATTATTTTGTTTTAGTCCCAGCCCTACGCGCTTATACCATGCAGAAATTAGCGGAGCAAAAAGGGTTTCAATTAGTAGAAGAAGTGATGGTCTATAACGCTGCAAAACAAAAACCATTGAGGGCCATGCAAAAATTTATAAAATCTTCAGTAGTTGATAATGAAACAAAACGATCAAATTTCATCATAAAGGATGCCGAGCATCATTACACAGAAAGATTTATAAAATTACTAGCCCCCTATTATTTGCACTTATAAATTAATGTTGCGCATAGGATTTTAAATAATCATAGTGCTCAGTTAACTTACCCTTATCCAACATTGTCGCTTTACGAATAATCGCATTCCCGTCTTCAATTAAATCGGGCAACACATACTTTATTAATTGTTCTCCAAAAAACCTGCTTGCATCTCTTGGCAATTCATTGGGCAAATTACCTACAGCCATCACGTCTATGCCATTTTGCAAATAAGGCAATGTCTTTTGAAGCGTATTCACATCTACACCATACACGGGTTCTTCACTGGTGGCATCGCCTAAATTAATAGGCACACTTCCATGGGCATCATCGGTGATATCCGCAATAGTCGTTAAAACAAAATCATCCTCCTTTAAATCACCCATGGTAAATAAAGGCGGTATGCCCTTTTCCCAATAAATGCCATTCATTAAAATATGCGTATGTTTTAGATATTGATTAAAAACACAATTATAATTTTCTGGATTTTCATGAAAATCCATCCTTTCATAAAACCCGGTTTCCTTGTGTACATATAAATCACGTCCTTTTAAATGCACATAAACAGGGTAATCATAAGTTCTACTTACGTATTCATCGGGCTCAATCTGTTGTACGTCCATTAAGTTCATAATTTCAATTATACCATGCGCTACTCTTCCCGAACCCGTGACCGCAATTTTTATATTGGGCAGTTTCAATCCAAAATAAGTATGCACAAGCTCCATATAATCCTTTACGTCCTTTACTCTGCCTAAATGAAAATCTCTAATTCTATTTCCATATGCCATGATGCCATTGTGCGCACCTACGATACCGGCAAAAAAACCAAAACCAATTAATCTTTGTCCATCCTCATGCTCTAAACATTCGTAGTCAATAAGAGTAACTTCCTTATCCATCATTGCATGAAATAATTTTTGATTAAAGGATTGTGCTTTCTTGGTGTGAGAGAAAAATAAATACGTTTTTCCTTCAATTAATTGAGCGATAGGCACTTCCTTAATTCCTAATAAAATAGTTGCATTACTCATATCGTCAACTACCTTAATTCCTTCTCTTTCATAATCTTTATCTGAAAAACAACGGGTAGACGAAGACTCCACCTGTATATCCCAATGAGGGTAAGTTTCTTTAAACCATTTACATTGCTTAGGCGTCAAAGCTACCCTGTTGTCACTGGGAATTTTTCCCTCTTTAATAAGCCCTAATACTAGCATTTGATTAATTTTACACAATATACAAAATATAGAAATGAACTATTTTGAATTATTCGGATTACCTATTGCTTTTAAGGCTGATATACATCAGTTGAGGAATGCATTTATGAACATCCAAAGAGCTTCACATCCAGACAAATTTGTACAAGGGACGGAAGCAGAGCAGGAAATGGCACTAGAACAGTCCGCTATTGCCAATAAAGGATTTTCCTTACTCAATAATGCTGAAAAGATTTTACCTTATGTATTGGAAATTTCAGGACATATTCAAGCAGATGAAAAATATAATTTAGCACCAGACTTTTTAATGGAAATGATGGAGTTAAACGAGGCTTGGATGGATGCAGAATCAGATGAAACAAAACAAACTATCCTAAAACAAATTAATACCTTAAAAGATGACATTTTTAGCCCCATTAAAGCGCACTTGGAAGCTGATTCGATCATTCATATTCCCCAAGAAGCAATGCTGCAAATAAAGGACTACTACTACAAGAAAAAATACCTTGACCGTATTTTGGAAGATTTCCACCATTAACGTAATATTGCATCCCGCCAGGATAACTTGTTTATCCGAATAATAATGCCCAGATGGCGGAACTGGTAGACGCGCTAGACTCAAAATCTGGTTATCGCAAGGTAGTGCAGGTTCGATTCCTGTTCTGGGCACAAACCCTGTCACGCAAGTGACAGGGTTTTTTAATATGAGTCGCGAATCAAGCTTGCTTGAATGAGCGAACGAATATTAAAAAACACAACGATTCCGCAAAGCGGAATTGTTGAAAGGGTTTGGGTACGCCCGCATATTCAAGGAACTCCGAGTCCGAAGGACGAGGGAATCCTTGAATAAAGGTTTGGGTACGCCATTATCCCTCTTTCTTCTTACCTAAAAAACATAGAACATATGCTATTAATTTAACA
>CAIOYQ010000160.1 GCA_903862505.1 uncultured Bacteroidota bacterium | reverse complement strand
GGTCAATGGACACAGTCTAATGGTTATATCATTAGTACTACATTGTTCTCTTATAGCTTTACCAATGGTGACTTTAACTATTGGGATAACACCTATGATAACCTTTACGATTATCAGTATATAATCAATACTGCAGATGCTGCTGGCCAACCTTACTTAAAAGGTCCGGCTAAAGTAATGCAAGCATTGGGTTATCAAAAGTTGGTTGACCTTTACGGTAACATTCCTTTCTCTGAAGCATTGAAGGGAGTGGATAAATTAGCGCCAAAGTTTGACGATCAAAAAACTGTTTATGAAGGTTTAATTACCTTATTAGACGGTGCCATCGCGGACTTAAAAGCAAATACATTTGCAAGTGCTTATACTAGTTCTGATATCATCTTTAAAGGAAATACAACTAGCTGGATTAAATTTGCAAACTCTTTGAAATTGCGTATTTTAATGCGTCAAGCAAAAATAAGCGGAAGAGATGCATACATCACTGCTGAGGTGAACAAAATCGCTGCAGAAGGCTCAGGTGTTTTATCTGGATCTGATGTGGGTGTAAACCCTGGTTATGTTGCTTCTGCTGGTCAAATTAACCCTTTCTATGATAGTTATGGGTATAGTGAGACCAATGCTAGAAGAGCAAACAATAACTGGCCTAGAGGTACTGAATTCTTAATTAATACATTAAAGTCAACTGGCGATACAGTTCGTTTAAAGCGTATATTTTATGCTGCTGGAAACGAGAACAGTGCGAATCCTGGTGTAAGTACTAAGGAGGAAGTGGCTGCTAACTATGCAGGTGTTCCTTTCGGAGCGAGCGCTGGTTACTTACCTGCTGCTACATGTGCTCCTGGCCCATCTGTATTGGTACGCGGTACTTTCAACAAGCCTTACATTTTAATGACCGCTGCTGAAGCGCAATTAAACTTAGCGGAAGCGAAGCAACGCTATGGATCGGCAATCAACTTTACTGGAACAGCTCAGTCTTATTTTGAGGCGGGTGTTAAAGAGTCTTATAGAATTTTAGGTGCTTCTGCATCGGATGCTACAAGATTATTAGCAAGTGGTGTTCAGGATGTTGACTTTGCTGCTTCTACTAATAAGTTACAAGCAATTGGTTACCAAAAATGGTTGTCTTTTGCAAACTTTAATGGTTTAGAAGCTTGGTCTGAGTATCGTAAGAGCAATTATCCAGCCACTCCACAGTCTAGAAACTACGTTACGGATGCAAGAAGACCATTACGTTTATACTACCCTGGAACTGAAGATGGTTCTAATGGCGCAAATGTAAAGGCTCAAGGAACAATTGATCCTTTATCAACGAAAATTTTCTGGGATGTTGACTAATTAAATTATCATTTAATAATTTATACAGGCCCCCCGATTTATCGGGGGGCCTTTTTTTGCCTTTCATTTTTGCTTAATAGAGGGCGCAAAAAAGCCCATTGTAGAAACAACGGGCGTTTACGATTGCTTGCTATATAGAGTTAAAATCAAACCCTCACTATTGCAATGTAAAACTATTGCAGTAGCTCGAGTTAGTGCTGTTATCTGTGTTAAATAATTATGAACGGAGTCGAAAAAATGATATACGGTAAACGGAAACGTACACAAGTGAATGGCCCACTCATTAAGGCCTTGCTTGAATATTTAATTAATTACCTCGCCTTCTATGATGAGCTCGGTGGCCTCTTTTTCACCTGCATATTTTATGGTAACGCGTTTTTTAAACACACCCACATTAGGTGCCGTATAGGTAACCGTAATCGTTCCTTTTTGTCCTTTCAAAACAGGGTTTTGATTGTATACGGGTTGGGTACAACCGCATTCAGCATTGGCAAATTCTATCACCGCTGGCTTATTACCCAAATTGGTATAGTTAAAATTGACCGATTTGTGCACCCCCTTTTTTATCTTACCATAGTTATAGCTGGCAGCATCAAATTTAATGGTGCTTTGTGCAAATCCGCTAACTACAAAAAAGAGCCCTAGAATTAAAAATTTAAACTTCATAAATCCGAATTTAATTGAACAGCGTTAAAAGATAATTTTGCCTTTTTATGCACATAAAATGCGCATTTCTTAGGCTAAAATATTAAAAAAATATGAATTCGGGGTTTTTATCTAGGAATTGATTTTTATTGCATCTTGACCCCTACTTTTGTAAAATGGAATCCAATATTAACCCTACTGCTAGCCAAGAAGCGCTGTCCTTTGAAGCGTTTCAACGTTCCGTTATTGCGGACTATCGGATTGCATTAACAAGTAGGGAAGTTAGCCTATTGGGCAGGAGAGAAGTGCTCACCGGAAAAGCAAAGTTTGGTATTTTTGGAGATGGGAAAGAAATTCCACAACTAGCGCTTGCTAAATTTTTTCAGAAAGGAGATTTTAGAAGTGGATATTATCGAGATCAAACTTTCATGTTTGCTTTGGGTATTTCTAATACCGAAGATTATTTTTCACAATTGTATGCCGACGTACACAACGATCCTTATAGTGGTGGCAAAAATATGAATGCGCATTTTGCTTCGCCATTTGTAAATGAAAAAGGAGAGTGGAACAATCTAGTGAACAGTTATAATATTTCTGCGGACATTGCACCCACTGCAGGACAAATGATGCGTGGATTAGGCATCGCTTTTGCTTCCAATTGTTTTAGAAGTTCAAAAAATAAAGAAACGTTTAAACATTTAAGTGATCATGGAAATGAAGTTTGCTTTTGTACCATAGGAGATGCAAGTACTTCGGAAGGCCAATTTTGGGAAGCGGTTAATGCAGCGGGTGTATTGCAAGTGCCATTAGCAATGATCGTATACGACGACGGTTATGGAATTTCTGTTCCAACCAATTTACAAACTACCAAGGGGTCTATTTCAGAGGCATTGGCCGGTTTTGAAAAAAAGGAAGACACCAATGGCATTAAAATATTTAAAGTAAAAGGCTGGGATTATGCCGCGCTTTGTGAAACTTTCGAGGAAGGCATTGCTTTTACACGCGCAACACATGTACCTGTTCTGTTTCACGTGCAAGAATTAACGCAACCCCAAGGACACTCTACCAGTGGAAGTCATGAAAGATATAAATCTACGGAGCGATTGGATTGGGAGAGAGCATGGGATTGTAATAAAAAAATGAGAGAGTGGTTGTTGTTAAATGATTTAACCACGGAAGCGGAATTACAAGCTTTAGAAACGGATGTAAAAAATAAAGTGCGCGAGGACAAGCAAGCTGCCTGGGATAAATATGTTAATCCTATTAAGGAAAAAATAAATGAAATGTATGCTTTAGCTCAAGTAGGTGTTCAAGGTGCGGATTTGCAAAAAGTGAATGCACTGGCGCAGGAGTTGGTAAACAATAAAGAGCCATTAAAGAGAAATATTTTTAGAACTTTCCACATATTGCTAGAGCAAATGCCAATGCATCCCAATGCTTCTGCTATGAAGAAATGCTTGGCTAACTATTTAAAGGAAGAAGAAGGATACTATGGCAGACATTTATACAATCAAACAGCTAAGAGTACATTAAATGTTTCGGTGGTGGATCCTATTTATGATGCTAATTCCAAAATAGTGAATGGCTTTGAAGTTTTGAATCAATATTTTGATCAGCTTTTTGAATCCAATCCGTTTGTATATGCATTTGGCGAAGATTTAGGAAATATTGGAGATGTGAATCAAGGATTTGCGGGCTTACAAGCAAAGTATGGCGCAGATCGTATTTTTGACACCGGTATTCGGGAGCAATCTATTATGGGACAAGCGCACGGTATGGCGCTTAGAGGACTCAGACCTATTGCAGAAATACAATATTTAGACTACTTATTATACGGGCTTCAAACCTTAAGTGATGATGTGGCAACACTACATTATAGAAGCAATGGACAACAAAGTAGTCCTGTTATTATTCGTACCAGAGGACATCGATTAGAAGGAATTTTTCATAGCGGATCTCCGATGGGCATGATTGTTAATTCATTAAGAGGTATGCATGTTTGTGTGCCTAGAAATATGGTGCAAGCCGTGGGAATGTATAACACTTTATTAAAAGGGAATGATCCTGCGTTGTTAATTGAATGTTTGAATGGGTACCGTTTAAAGGAAACCATGCCTAATAATATTTCGGAGTTCACCGTTGCATTAGGTAAACCAGAAATCCTAAAAGAAGGCGCAGACATTACTTTGGTTTCTTATGGTTCTACCTTAAGAATTATTCAAGATGCTGCCGAAAGGTTAAGCGCTTTAGGTATTGAATGTGAAATTATAGATGTACAAACCTTATTGCCATTTGATATTAATCATCAAATTGTAGCTTCCTTAAAAAAGACCAATCGGATTGCATTTATTGACGAGGATGTGCCAGGAGGAGGATCTGCCTATATGTACCAACAGGTTATTGAAAAACAGGGGGGCTATAAATGGTTGGATGTTGCAGCAAGAACCATTTCTTCAAAAGCGCATCGCCCTGCTTATGCAAGTGATGGTGATTATTTCTCAAAGCCAAATACCGAAGAAATTATTCAAGTGATTACTGAGATGATGGCAGAGTAGATAAGTTATATCCCTCTAATTTTTGCGTGTGCTCCAATGAGCCTAATCTAAACTTCACAGCTACCTTGGTTTGTTTTTGCAACGCTCTTTCCATGTTACAAAAAAATCCCGTTTGCGTAGTGTAGTAATTTGCCGGCAATTTTGTCTCCTTCGATATCGTATACATATTAAATACGGGTCTAGTCGTGTCTTTTATTACTGGCGAAATAAAAGCGGTGATTAATATGGTTGTTATAAATTTCATAAGCGATGTGCTAACCCATATTGTGGAAGACTTTATTTACATCTTCATCCTCCTCTAATCTTTCAATTAATTTACTAATATCTTCTGCTTGCTCATCGGTAACAGGCACGGTAGTACTAGGGATCCATTCAAACTCTGCACTTATTACATTTAATTTTTTTGCCTCTAATTCTTTTTGCAAATTACCGAAATCGGTAAAAGCGCATCTTAATACTAAAATTGGATTACCGTTATCGTCTGTGCTATCTCCTAATTCATCTAAACCATGGTCAATTAATTCTAATTCTAAATCGTCCATCACCAATCCTTCTGGGTTTAATTTAAAGACACCCATTTTCTTAAACTGAAAACTTACGCTTCCACTATTACCCATGGCACCACCGCCTTTATTAAAATGACTTTTTACATTGGCAACAGTTCTTACATGGTGATCGGTAGCCGTCTCCACTAATAAGGCCACACCATGTGGTGCATAGCCTTCGTATAAAATTTCTTCATAGTTACTCGTGTCCTTTCCCATGGCGCGCTTAATAGCCGCTTCTACTCTGTCCTTAGGCATGCCTGCACTGCGCGCGTTTTGATAACATCTTCTTAAAGCAGGATTGTCGTCCGGATTTGGTCCGCCTGCTTTTACTGCAATTACAATCTCTTTACCAATACGTGTAAATTGCTTCGCCATACGATCAAATCGTTTGAACATAGTGGCTTTTCTTACTTCAAAAATCCGTCCCATAGTAATTGTTTAAGGTTAGCAAAAATAAGGCAAAAAAAATAGCCAGACAATTCAGTCTGGCTATTTTTAGTAAGAACTTATTGAGGTTATTGTTTTCCTGTATACTTGTTAAGCATTGTCATTTGATTAAACATTGCAAAAACAAGCAAAATCAATTGAGCAATAGCAATAAAGACAGTTACTTTATCCATTGTAATAACAGCAAGAGCAATCAGGCCTATAGTTGCTAATACAATAGGCAACATTTGAGTTACATATGATGTTTTTGCTAAACTTGGGCCATCAAAAATCTTACTATTAGATTGACTATATAGATAATATACATCTAAGCCTATAACCATCCATAAAAATGCCACTTTTAATGTTTGCCCATCAAGTGCTAATATCATAGCAAGACAAATTACAGCGCCTAGAATTGGAACCAATGGAACCAAAGGTGTTTTAAAGGGTCTTTCCATATTAGGTGATTTTACACGTAAAATCCAAATGCCTGCACTCACCAATACAAAGGCAAATAAAGTACCAAATGAGGTTAAATCTCCTGCTACACTTCCTGGCACAAAAGCAGCAAAGGCGCCTACAAATACAAACAAGATCCAGTTGGATTTATAAGGAGTGCGATATTTAGGGTGTAATTCGGAGAACACTTTTGGTAACAATCCATCATTTGCCATAGAGAAAAATACGCGTGATTGTCCCATTAACATTACCAGTATCACCGAAGAGAAACCTGCAAGAATGGCAATGGTTACAGCCTTCGCTAACCAACCATAACCTGGCATATATTCTGAAATGGCATAAGCTACTGAAGCTTCTTTTCCTTTTGTTGGATCCACGAAATCGGTCCATGGAGCAACGCCTGTTAACACGTGACCAAATAAGATATATAAAACGGTACACACGGCTAATGATCCAAGAATACCAATTGGCATATCTCTTTTTGGATTCTTTGCCTCCTGTGCTGCAGTAGAAACTGCATCAAAACCAATAAAGGCAAAAAATACAATGGCTGCTCCACCTAAAACCCCACCCCAACCATGCTTAAATACACCAGAGTAGTCGGCGAGAACTTTTCCAGCGCCATCTAAAACTTTGGGTTGATTTGCTGGTATTAAATAAGGTGAATGATTCGCAGTATCTATAAACTGCCATCCTACAACTATAAATATTAAAACAATCGCCACTTTTACAAATACAATCACTGCATTCACCATCGCAGACTCCTGCGTCCCTTTAATTAATAATAAGGTTAATAATAATAAAATAACCAAAGCAGGTGCATTCATAATACCATGGCGTACAACACCAGTAGCATCGGCCAAACTTTCAAATGGTGAGTGGCACCATTCATACGGTATTCGATGACCCAGTAATTTGTTTAAATATTCACTCCAAGCAATAGATACAGTGGCTGCACCTAAAGCATATTCCATAATCAATGCCCAACCAATAATCCAAGCCACCGTTTCTCCCATGGTTACATAAGAGTATGCATACGCACTACCTGAAATAGGAATCATGGCAGCAAATTCGGCATAACATAATCCTGCAAAAGCACAACCAATGGCTGCCACAATAAATGAAAGTGTTACTGCGGGTCCTGCGGCCTGTCCTGCAGCTGCAGCGGTACGCACAAATAATCCAGCTCCTATAATCGCGCCTACACCAAGTGCTATTAAATTTCCAGCACCTAGTGTACGTTTTAATCCTTTACCGCCATCCTCAGCTTGAGCCAACATGGCAGCAAGGTCCTTTTTTCTAAATAAACTCATAGTGTTGTTTTATAAGTTGAAAAATAGGACTTTTTTCTCAAAAAACAGCTCAATTTGTTTGATTTTCAGACACATTTTTGGGGTATTTTTTTGTGACTTATGTGTTATATTGCATATCTAACGCTTATGAAAAAATCTAATAAACTTACACTGTATATTATCATAGCCATGGTTGCGGGAGCAGGACTTGGTTATATTATACATGAAAATGCGGAACCAGCAACGATTGATGTTTTTCAAAAAAACATAAAACTATTAACCACTATTTTTTTAAGGTTAATTCAAATGATTATTGCGCCATTGGTGTTTACTACATTGGTGGTTGGTATTGCTAAATTGGGTGATCTTAAAACAGTGGGCAGAGTAGGGGGTAAAGCTTTACTTTGGTTTATCACCGCTTCCTTAGTGAGCTTATTAATTGGGATGATTTTAGTAAATATTTTTAAACCAGGAGAAGGGATTACATTGAGTAATGCAGATATGTCTGGTGCAAAGGAATTAATTGGCAAAACACAGTCATTTAGTGTTGCTGGCTTTATCGAACACTTATTTCCTAAAAGTATTTTTGAGGCAATGGCAACCAACGAAATTTTACAAATTGTCATATTTAGTATCTTTTTTGGCGTAGCTGCAGCTGCGATGGGGGAAAAAGCAAAAGGCCTAGTTAAAGCTTTTGATACTGCGTCTCATATTATTTTAAAAATGGTGGGGTATGTTATGAACTTTGCTCCATTAGGCGTGTTTGGCGCTTTGGCCGCAGTGATTGCAACTAAAGGGTTAGCGGTTTTTTTATTTTATATTAAATACTTCTTATATTTTTTATTGGGTATTGGTGTATTGTGGGTGGTGTTAATTGGCGTAGGATTTATTATTCTTGGAAAGAGAATGCCTTCCTTGTTAAAAACTATTTCTAGCCCCTTAATTATTGCATTTAGTACAACCAGTAGTGAAGCCGTATTTCCTAAATTAACGGAGGAGTTGGAGCGTTTTGGGTGCAAGGATAAAATTGTATCTTTTATTTTGCCGTTGGGCTATTCTTTTAATTTGGATGGCAGTATGATGTATATGACTTTTGCGAGTATGGCTATCGCGCAGGCCTATGGGATACATTTAGATATTGGAACACAACTTACTATGTTGCTTGTTTTGATGTTAACGAGTAAAGGGATTGCGGGTGTGCCGCGTGCTTCATTAGTGGTGGTTGCTGCAACCTGTTCCATGTTTAATATTCCCGCTATAGGGATTGCATTGATTTTACCTATCGATCACTTTTGCGATATGTTCCGAACCGCAACCAATGTGTTAGGGAATAGCTTGGCAACTGCAGTGGTGAGTAAATGGGAAGGCGAATTAGAAGAACAAAAATCCTAAACAAATCTTAATGACCTATTTATTAGATGCATTTCATTGGAGCCAATTATTGCAACCACAATATTATATTGAAAATGGAGGCTTGTGGTTGCTTTTATTTGTGGTCTTTGCAGAGACTGGATTATTTTTTGGATTCTTTTTACCTGGCGATAGTTTACTTTTTGTTGCAGGTATTTATAGTGACACGCTCATCAGTCATTTTTTCGAAACCTTTCATATTAATATTGGCCATAATCAATGGGTAGATTTATTTATTTTATTTGCCTTTATTTCTGTTGCAGGTATTCTTGGTAATGCTGTGGGATACGCAATTGGTAAAAAAGTAGGTCCTGCCATGTATGATTGG
>CAIOYQ010000159.1 GCA_903862505.1 uncultured Bacteroidota bacterium | reverse complement strand
GTAATTTCTAAAAAAATTAAATATTATCAGTCATTATGTGATAATATTATGGAAAGTGGATTGGAGTTTCTCTCTCCACAACCATACAATTAGTTCTCTTTAAACCATTTTTACATATTAGGAAAAGAACGTAATTTTACTCTAACTATATATTAGATTGGCTATTAATAAACCATCTTGAAAGGCAACTGGTTACGTTTTTTATAAATTGGCATTACGCCTGGTATTAATTTCTGGCAGTCTCCAGTACCAAATGTCAGATGAGTCAAACCATCTGGCAACACACCATTCATTAACCCATGCATGTATCCCAAATGAAATGTCAAATGAGTCAAACTAACTGGCAACGAACCTTCAACTAATCGATTAGTATAAGAACCAATAAATGTCAAATGAGTTAAACCATACGGCAAAACACCAGGAACTAAAGGTTCGTTGAAATTATGATCTATATATAAATGAGTTAAATAATATGGCAAAACACCAGGAACTAATGGCTCTTTTTTTTTAATTGTCAACATTCTTCCCTTTCTTTTTACAATGGTAAATCCAGTTTGCAATTCCAAGATCGGGGGTTGTATTATTTTAGTATTATATACAGTTGTTGGATTAAAATCTTTATTAATAATAAGTTTACGAACAAATGAAACTAAACAACGACTATTCAACATGTCGAGTGCGTTAGATGGTATCCACATTCTTTCAATAAATGTTGGATAAAATAAATACATCTTTTTTGACGTCAACAATAATGATATGTTATCAAAACGTGATAACATATCAATTAATTTTGGAACCAAAAAATTATTATTTTCGGGGTGTGCGTTGTTGAGTTTTTTTTCAAATGTATTCATTTTTTAAGATGGTATGACTACTTATGTCTTAAAAATATCATTTTTTTTAAATAAAGAAATCATATATTTTTTAATATTATTACTAAATGTTCCATTTTGATTATATACTATTTTTTGTGAAGAGTTCATCTTATTTCACGACGGAAGGGAAGTACAGGTGGTTCCTTTGAGAGGATCCCATTTCATGACCGGAATGGACATACAGGCGGTGCCTTTGAGTGAATCCCAAGTGTCCCTTGTACTGTACGTACCCATTCTTGTAGCCTGTTATTTCGAAATTGTCTGATTTCCAGATATTTGACTCGTTGTCGTAATGGACACGACCTGCAGTCGTGACGTAAGCTCCTCCCAGTGCATCTTTTGTTCCATCTGCTTTTGTAATATATCCGTGGGACAAAAAGTATTTCTTGATGTCTTCAATCTTGGTGAGATTGATGGCGTCATATGAGTACTTCTTCTCTTCGGACATGTTTGCATCACAGCCAGAATAAGATGCGGTTGTTGTCGTCGTCTCACGAAAAACCCAAATCCCGGTTTCAAAGGGGTTTCCATCGGTAATCTTTCTGTAGTCCAGCAAACTATCTCCACGACAGTTTTTTTCAGCTGGAATCCCCCAATGATTGGAGGGGTCCAGTTTCTTCAACTCTGTCGTAGACATAATAGGTAGATAACGGTAGTTTTTACTGATGTTGAAGGTCATCTTGTTTGGATATTACTCCTT
>CAIOYQ010000158.1 GCA_903862505.1 uncultured Bacteroidota bacterium | reverse complement strand
TTTGTAATACTTCTGGTTCCTTGGTGTGAATGGGAATGCTAATCATTTGCCCAATCCACTCATTGGTTAAAGGACTAATGGGTTGAGTACCTAGTAATTCATAAAATAATGGGGCATTGTCTAGTACCATTTCATGACATTCCTTCGCAACCGCCGGCCAGTTATTATCCTGCATAAAAATAATGCCCATGGTCACTGCTAAAAAGGCCGAAAAGTCTCTAGTACCAATCATTTGATGGTAGTCTAAAAATTGAGAATCCGAAGGTTTAGCAGCTTTATACCCCCAGCTTACCACTAGCGGTTCACATAAATGCTGAACACTTTTATGTGCATATAAAAAGCTCGCTCCTTTTGGGGCCATCATCCATTTGTGACAAGCACCCACATAAAAATCCGCCGCCAATTCATTTATTTTTAAGTCTACTTGTGCAGGGGCATGCGCGCCATCCACAATAGTTATTAATCCTTTTGATTTTGCAATTGCACAAATTTCTTTTACAGGGAATATCAATGCAGTAGCACTGGTAATATGACTTATGAAAATAGCTTTCGTTTTGGGTGTTACGCCTGCAAAAAAGTCTGCTATAAACCGCTCCTTCGTGGTGATGGGTAAATTTATCTTTTGTCTTTTATAAACAGCTTTCTTTTGGCTGCAATAATAATTCCAGGTTCTATCACAGGCGCCATATTCAATATCCGTAGCTAGTATTTCATCCCCTTCTTCTAATGGAAATGCTTTGGCAATAATGTTTACAGCAAAACTCGGGTTAGTTACATACACCAAATCATCTTTATCATCCACATGTATAAATTTGGCCAAAGCAGTACGGGAAGTAGATAAGTATTCGTATCCATCAAAGGCAATAAATTGAACAGGCTCTGCTTCTAAAACTTTTTGCCATTGTTGGTAATAATCAAAAACGGGCTTTGGGGTTGCACCAAAAGATCCGAAGTTTAAAAAATGAATATCTTTTCTTAATAAAAATTGGTCTCTTAAATTGTTATTCATTGCACTATTATAATTTATTAAATTGTATGGGTCGCTTCAGTTTTCTATACTTTAAATTCATAATCCATTTCGAAGTTAAGCAAAAAAATCCCCTCGACACATCGAGAGGATTTTGAATTTATTGTAGGACTAAATATTATACACCCAAGCTCCAACCTGCACGATAAGTTCGCTTCACAAACTGGTTGGCTGGTTCGAAATTGGTAATTTTCATATTTGGACCATCCCAAGTTAATTGGATATTTCTTCCTGGATAAGTAGTCAACCCTTTTTTATCTGTGCCCTTATAGTCATAACTTCTAATGGCAAGGTTGCCCATTAATACCGACTCGGTTAAAGGACCAGCAATATCAAAATGAGAACTCAGGTTTTTATGTTCTTTACTTCCATGACCCGCGATACAAGCTTCTACCCATGCAGCATAGTGTCCTTCGTCGCCATTTTTTACGCGTTCAATAGTTTGTGGAACTTTAGTAGTTGCCGTTAAATTAGTAGGCAATAATTGTGGATTTACACCATAAGTGCCTGCCATCATTTTACCTTTGGTTCCTTCAAAAATGACACCGTTTCCTCCATCACCCATTACTTCGTTAGGTCCTAATTCAGCTGGACGCTCTGGTTGAATACCACCATCCATCCAATGTAATTTTACATCGGGTTTGCCATTTTGACCTTTGAAAGTTAAAATAATATGAGAAGCTGCTGGTGGACTGTCTGGTGAATATACTCTTTGCCAAGGGGCCGTATAACGAGTGGCTACACTACATTCAGCAGCCACAGGATATCCTAATCCTACTACTGCAAAAGCAGGGGCCATAATATGACAAGCCATATCTCCTAATGCGCCGGTTCCGTAATCCCACCATCCTCTCCAGTTAAATGGCAATAAATCGGTGAAATAACTTTTTTCAGGAGCCGTTCCTAACCACAAATTGAAATCTAATTCTTTTGGAATTTGGTTGGCGGTTGCAGGACGAATTACACCTTGCGGCCAAACAGGTCTGTCGGTGTAACAATAAATAGTATGTACGTCGCCAATTAAGCCTGCATTATACCAGTCTTGTAACATACGTACACCATCCCCCGAAGAACCTTGGTTACCCATTTGTGTGACTACACTATAATCGTGTGCTGCCTTGGTCATCATTCTTGCTTCGTAAATATCGTGTGCCATTGGTTTTTGCACATACACATGCTTGCGCAATTGCATGGCAGCCATTCCTTGTACGCCGTGCATATGATCTGGTGTAGATACGGAACAAGCATCAATACGTGTATGTTCTTTTTCTAACATTTCTCTATAATCTTTATAAACTTTTGCTTTTGGATAACGCTTTCGGCTTAAAGCAGTTTGACGCTCATCTACATCACATAAAAAAGGAATATCTACCTTGCCGGTTTTAAAGAAGTAGTCTAAATCACTTTCTCCTTTTCCGCCAGCACCAATACCAGCAATTTGTAATTTGTCACTTGGTGCAGTAAATCCTTTACCGCCCAGTACCTGTCTTGGCACAATATAAAATCCTCCAAGCGCCACCGCTGAGTTTCTTATGAAATCTCTTCTCGAATTAATTGACTTTTTTCTTGACATAGCAATCTTTAGTTGTGTGGTTTAAAATCGTTTCAAATCCTTGTAGAAATCGTTCCGTTAAATTATTAAAAAATACCGAAAAATCATAATTATTTTGATGAGTGAACAAAAGCATAGTTCCTTTCGTTATTAAAGCTTAAATTGCTATCTCCCAAAGCCAAATTGTATGCAAGAATCAATACAACAATTAAGAACTTATTTCTTGTCTGGAGCCACTCAGTCCTATGATTTTAGGCTCAATCAACTTAAAAGACTCAAAAAGCTAGTACTTGAGCATGAAAAAGAAATATATTCAGCACTTTATGCGGATTTAAAGAAAACGGACGAAGATGCTTGGGCAACCGAGGTTGGCTTTTTCCTAAGCGAACTGAATCATACCATTGAACATTTAAAAGGGTGGATGCAACCTGCTTCCGTACCCACCAATCTATTAAATCAACCCTCTAGTAGTTATACCATTCGGGAGCCATTGGGGGTGGTATGTATTATTGCTCCTTGGAATTATCCTTTTCAATTATTGTTGACACCTTTAGTGGGTGCCATTGCAGGGGGAAATTGTGTGGTGTTAAAACCAAGTGAGTTTGCACCGGCTACTGCTAAAATAATGAGCAAAATTATTCATGCTTTATTTCCTACTAATTATATTTTGTATGTAGAAGGAGAGGGTGCTACCGTATTGCCTCCTATGTTAACGGAGAATAGATTTGATCATATTTTTTATACAGGCAGCACTGCAGTAGGAAAAATAGTTTATAAATATGCGGCAGAACAATTGGTTCCTGTTACTTTAGAACTGGGAGGGAAAAGCCCTGCTGTGATTACATCTGATGCTAATTTGCGTGTTGCTGCAAGACGTATAGCAAGTCCTAAATTTTCCAATTGCGGACAAATGTGTATCGCACCCGATTATATATTAGTGCCTACCGATTTAAAGGATAACTTAATTAAAGAATTGATTAGTGCGATTCAACAATTTTACGGAGCCAATGCAATTGAATCTGAACATTATGGAAAGATAATTAATGATAAACAATGGTTAAGAATAACTTCTTATTTATCAGAAGGTGAAATTGTGTATGGAGGGAAGTCGGACAGGGATAAGTTATTTATTGAACCTACCATCATGACGGGTATTCATCCCAATGCCAAAATTATGCAGGATGAAATTTTTGGACCTATTTTACCTATTCTTACTTACCAATCTAAGGAAGAAGCCTTGGCGATTATTCAACACAATCCCAATCCTTTAGCATTTTATGTTTTCACCGAAAATAAAATGGACGAGCAATATTGGTTAACCAATGTGCCATCTGGAGGTGCCTGTGTAAACAATGCTACATTGCATATCACTAATCACGATTTGCCCTTTGGTGGAAGGGGTTTTAGCGGAATAGGAGGGTATCACGGCAAATCAAGCTTTGATACATTTACGCATTTAAAGTCGGTCTTAAAAACACCTACTTGGATAGATCCTAATTTTAAATATCCGCCGTACACTGGAAAAAGTTGGTTGTTGAAAAAATTAATCGGGTAATCGTACTACAAAATATATGCTTCTTAAATTAGAGTTGGTTTGAAAATAAAAAAAACAGTCATGATAAAAATTGCCATCGCCTTTGGTGTTTTGGTTACTGCTACTTTGATAATGAAGAAGCCAGGCATGTCTTACAGACAGTCTGTCTTAAAAACATTGTATCCAGCCATCATGTGGTCCAGTAAATCAAGTGGTAAGAAGCAAATTCTAGCCAATAAAAATAATGCTGCTTCGGCAGTATCTTTTTATACTTTAACGGTAAAAGATATTAATGGGAATGAATTCAAATTCTCAGACCTCAAAGGAAAAAAAGTATTAATAGTGAATACGGCAAGTAATTGTGGATATACTGGCCAATACGAAGCCTTAGAAAAATTAGCGCAACAGTTTGGCGATAAATTAGTGGTAATTGGTTTTCCCTCCAATGATTTTAAAGAACAAGAGGCCGGGGCCAATACCGATATCGCAAGTTTTTGTAAAAAAAATTATGGCGTTACTTTTCCGTTAATGGAAAAATCTATGGTGATTAAAGGGCATGATCAAAACGAAGTGCATAAATGGTTATCCGATATGACCATCAATGGATGGTGTCATCAGGAGCCAGCTTGGAATTTTTGTAAATATTTAGTGAATGAACAAGGAGTGCTTACTCAATATTTTCCAATGACGGTGGACCCTTTAGCACCCGAAGTAATTAGTGCGATTAAAGCGAATTAAAGAGGGCAGTGTTCGTGGTAATTTTCTAATACAATTTTCCCGGACTCAATGACGGTTCCTTTATATTGTTCTTTTATTTCATCTAGTACTGCTTCAATTTCTAAAGGATCGGTGATGCGCACTAATTTGGCGCGATAATCTTTAATACTAGGCAGGCCTTTTAAATAATTAGCATAATGTCTTCTCATCTCGTTAATGCCTGCAATAGGCCCCTTCCATATTAGCGATTTTTGTAAATGTTTTCTTGCCACTTCTACGCGTTCTTCAATGGTGGGATCAGCTAGCTTGGTACCCGTTGCTACAAAATGTTTTATTTCTCTAAATATCCATGGATACCCAATGGCAGCTCGGCCAATCATAATGCCATCTACGCCATATTTATTTTTATACGCTACCGCTTTTTCTGGCGAATTAATATCTCCATTTCCAAAAATAGGGATGGTGATACGAGGATCATTTTTTATTTCACCAATAAGGGTCCAATCGGCTTCGCCCTTATACATTTGCATACGCGTTCTACCATGAATGGCCAATGCTTTAATACCCACATCTTGTAAGCGTAAAGCTACCTCTCTAATATTTTTGCTGTTCTCGTCCCAGCCCAATCTTGTTTTAACTGTTACCGGAAGGTTGGTACTTTTTACCACCGCTTCAGTGAGCCGAACCATCAAATCCAAATCCTTTAATACGCCCGCACCGGCCCCTTTCATGGCTACCTTTTTTACTGGGCAACCAAAATTAATATCAATTAAATCGGGGTTAACGGTGTCTACAATTTTGGTACATAAAGCCAAAGCTTCTTCGTCTCCACCAAATATTTGAATGCCAACAGGGCGCTCGTAATCGTAAATATCTAATTTTTGTTTACTCTTAATGGCGTCTCGAATAAGCCCTTCGCTACTAATAAATTCGGTATACATTAAGTCTGCACCATTGTCCTTGCAAACGGCTCTAAATGGGGGGTCACTTACATCCTCCATGGGAGCGAGTAATAATGGGAAATCGGGTAATTGTATATTGCCTATAGAAACCATATGAATTCATTATCTTGCATCCTATGAATGCTGTTGCAAATGTAACAATAAATTATGTTTAGATGAATAATGATAAAAGGAGCCTTTTTCAGATGAATCCTGCCATGCGTTTTATTATTTTTTTTATCATGACAGGCATTAGTTTATTATTAGGTGTAATGATAAGTTTTTCGGTTGTTGCGTTTGTTTTAGACATTCCGTTTTCTTCCTTATCGACGGCTTTGCTAGCGCCCCAAAATGCTAAAATCGCTTTGGTGGCAAATGCCATCGCCGCGATCATTTCTTTTTTGATTCCAAGTTGGGCTGTCGGGTTCTTTGCAAAAGGAAATATTGCCCATAATATGGGTTTTAATAAAATAGGCGGCCTTTATAAGGTATTGATAGTGGTTGTATTGGCTTTTTCAGGCTTCGCTTTAAGTGGCGCTTTGGCAACTGCAACCGAACTGATCCCCATCCCTAAAGATTGGAATGATTGGGCAGTGGCATTAGAGGAAAGCTACAAAAAAGCGATGGTGGCTATTACCAATATGAAATCTGGGAATGATTTATTTGTGAATTTGCTATTGGTGGCCTTTGTTCCTGCTGTAATGGAAGAACTTTATTTTAGAGGCGCTTTGCAAAAGACCATTAAAGACTGGTTTGGAAATGCAATTCCAGCAATTATTCTTACGGCCATCATATTTAGCGCTTTTCATTTTTCATTTTTTGGATTTTTATCACGAATGGCATTGGGTGTGATGCTTGGTTTTATTTATGAGTATACAAAGACCATTTGGCTTCCCATTCTTCTACATTTTATAAATAATGGGGTGGCTATTGTTGGATTATATTTAGTAAGAAATGATGTACAAAAAACAAATCAATTGATGGATGAGGGCATGCCCATTTATTGGGGTGCAGCGGCATTCGTATTAATCATTTTTCTTTTATTACAATTAAAAAAAGATATTCCGAATGAAAGATTGGAAAATGATTTACACAAATAGTAATTTATCAATCGCAGCCATGGTGGCTGGTTTGTTAAATGAAAAGGAAGTGCCTGCAAAATTATTAAATCGAAAAGATTCGGCGTATGTGTTTTTGGGTGAAGCAGAAGTGTATGTTCCTGACGAATTTGTTTCTATTGCTAAGGAAATACTTAGTACCATTGAATTAGACAAATTGGACGTATAGTTGTATATTGAATAAAATTTAAATAAGTTATGGCATTTAATTTTTCAGTTTTTAAGGTAAGGGCATTATCCGCCATTGTTTTTGCAATCATTATGCTAGTAGGTATCATATGGAATAATTGGTCATTTTTCACTTTGTTTGCAGTGATTGCCATTGGGTGTTTATACGAATATCAAAAATTATTAGCCCTTATTTATCCTAGCTATAAGAATATTTCAGTAATTCATAAGTGGGGACTTATTGTATTGGGGGTTAGCATTATGTTTGCACTTTCCAATAAAATTTTGCCCATTGACGGCGCTATTTTTAATTTATTTAGAACTAAAATAATACCCATATTGGCCGGCGTTCTTTTATTATCAGATATAGTTGCCAAAAAATTTAGTTTACAAAATTTGGTAATCAGTTTTGCGGGATTAATTTATATTCCCATGAGTTTATCACTGTTTTATATCATTAAGGGGGCCAATGCAAATTATAATTATGATCAGTATTATGCTGCGTATAAGTTTGTAATTCCTTTATTAATTATTGTGTCTATTTGGGTAAATGATACTATGGCATATTTAGTAGGTTCATTGATTGGTAAAAAACAATTGTCGCCTGTTTCTCCCAATAAAACTTGGGAAGGCACTATTGCAGGCATTGTCATTACGGTGTTGTTGGTCCCAACCATTACTGCTTTTATTTTCAAAGACTTAGATACCAATTTTGTGTTTTTACTTTGCTTGGTTTCTACTATTGCCGGTACGTATGGTGATTTATTTCAAAGCGGTTTAAAAAGACAAGCGGGTGTAAAGGATAGTGGTAAAATGATGCCAGGTCACGGTGGTTTTTTAGATCGATTTGATTCTATTTTATTGGCCGTACCCTTTGCTTGGTTCTTAATGGATATACTTTACCGTCAATAAAAAAATTAGTTTTATCTTTGCGCTTTAAATTGTTTGCATGACTATACATAAAGAAGGAACGCCCACTATTGCTTTAACTGCATTTTTAGTTGGCCTTATTAATATTGCTAGCTTTTCTTACCTTTTTCCAATTAGTACGATTGCTGGCTGGGCAGTTTTCATACTTACCCTTGGGTTATTTTTATTTATCGTTTCTTTCTTTAGAATGCCTAATAGAAATTGGACTTCAGATGCTGCTGCGATTGTTTCGCCTGCAGACGGCAAGGTAGTGGTGATTGAAGAAGTAGCACCCGATGAATATTATAAAGAAAAGAGAATTCAGATAAGCGTATTTATGAGTCCTGCCAATGTGCATGTAAATAGAACACCTATTGCTGGAAATATTATATATAACCAATATCATCCTGGTAAATTCTTGGTGGCTTGGCATCCAAAGTCTTCCACCGACAATGAACGTTGGTCCGTGGTGATTGAAAATGATAAAGGAAGTATTTTGTTAAAGCAAATTGCGGGTGCCTTGGCACGTCGTATTTGTAATTACGCAGCTGTTGGAACGAAATTTGACCAAACTGCGGAATACGGGTTTATTAAATTTGGAAGCCGTGTAGACTTATTGTTGCCATTAGATGCAAAGATAAATTGTAAAATTGGCGATGTGGTTAAAGGCGGGATCTCTGTTTTAGCCAATTGGTAATTTCTATTGAATTATATTTAAGAAGCCTCGATTTTCGAGGCTTCTTTGTTTATTAAAAGATATTTTCTAACTCTTTTAAATGTGTAATGGTATAGGTAGCTGGCACTGTTGGAACTGCATTAATATGATTCACAAATACAGAATCCATTCCTATATTGATAGCCCCTTGAATATCGGCACTTTGGTTATCACCAATCATAATACTTTCTTCTAATTTTGCATTTGATTTTTGCAAAGCGTATTCAAATATTTCCTTGTTGGGTTTTAAGCTATTGCTTGCTTCTGAAGTAATTACTTCTTTAAAGTAGGGTGCTATATTTGAGTTTTCAATTTTTTTAAACTGCACAGATTCAAAACCATTGGTTATAAGGTGCATTTGATACCCTTTGGCTTTTAAGTAGTCTAAAATTTCCATGGTATAGGGAAATAAACTTTTCTTATTAGGCAAGATATCTAAATAATCAAAAGACATTGCTCTTGATAGTGTTTCGTCCGCAATTTTATATTCTAATAAGCTTAAATATATACGCTTCCACCTGAGTTCCTCCTGCTTAATAAATCCCTTTGTATATCTATCCCATAAACGGTGATTTTGAATACTATACTGATCAAAAAAAGTATCAAAATCGGTGATGCCTTTTGCGGTTAAATTATATTTATGATGTAGTTCTAATAAGGTTTCTTTTGAATTCATTTCAAAATCCCAAATAGTATGGTCTAGGTCAAAAAATAGGTGCTGATAGGGCATGATTCCTTTAGGTGTTTTTTATATGTAGCGAATTTACAGGATTGCTTCTTATCTTTATTGTAAATTATTATCATTTTTATATGAATATTGTAATTACTGGCGCCTCTAAAGGAATTGGATATGCGATTGCAGAAATATTTGCTGCCAATGGGCATCATTTGGTTTTAACGAGTAAAACACCTGCTGCGTTGGAAACCGCAGTGGCAGCATTGAGTAAGGAATTCCCTGCAGTACAAATTGAATCCATGCCTGCGGATTTATCTCTTCAAAAAGAAGTAACCGCTTTTGCTAATTGGTGCCTAGAAAAAACGGAACCTACAATTTTAATTAATAATGCAGGATACTTTTTGCCTGGTAAATTACAGGATGAAGCAGCCGGACAGTTGCAGGATCAGCTCAACACCAATTTATTTTCAGCGTATCATTTAACCAGGGCTTTACTTCCTAGTATGCTTACACGTAAATCAGGACATATTTTTAATATCTGTTCTATTGCATCCTTAGATGCTTACGAGCATGGAGGAGCTTATAGCATTAGTAAATTTGCATTATTAGGGTTTTCTAAAAATCTAAGATTAGAATTAAAAGATAAAGGGATAAAAGTAACCGCAGTTTTTCCTGGTGCGGTGTTTACTAATAGTTGGGCGGGTTCTGGTGTGGATCCTAAAAGAATTATGGAATCCAGCGATATTGCTAAAATGATTTATGCTGCAACGCAACTAAGTGCTCAAGCAGTGGTAGAGGATATTGTGATGCGTCCACAGTTGGGAGATTTATAAACGTTCCTCCGTATCATTAATGCGCCGTGTAGTATTAAAACTTTCCCTTGCTTTTTTAGTAGCGGCTAATCTTTCAATAATTACTTGTGCAATGAGCTTACCCGCATCCTCATTTGGATTCGAATTTAAAATATCTTTAAGCTTTGCTTCCGATACATCAATACGATATAGTATCTGAACCAGTCTGGAGAAATCATTTTTAATTAGCTCATTAATGGTTAGCTCTAAACTCGGTGTATCTAACTTTTCTAGAGATTGTAAATTAATTTCCATAATCTATCTTTAAATAAACTTTTCAATCACCCCTAAGCTAAATAAAGCAAAGTCATATTTAACGGGGTCCTTAGGATCTAAAGTTCGGCAATAATGGGTTAATTCCAATGCTGCTTGCCAGTCGGTTTGTGGCCTTTTTAAAATACCCATCGTTCTTGAAACCCTTGCCACGTGCACATCTATTGGAATAATTAATGCGGAAGGTTTAATGGAATGCCAAATACCAAAATCTACCCCATGCTTGTCTTTTCTCACCATCCATCTTAAAAACATATTTAGCCTTTTACAGGTAGATCCGGATACGGGACTGGAAACGTGTTTTTGTGTACGCTTGGGTGCATCTTCCAATGACATAAAGTAGGATTGAAAATGCGTTAAAGCTGCTTCTGCTGTATTGATTTTTTTTTGAGTGAACTGATTTTTGAAAAATGCAGTTTCTAAGGAGGACTGTTGCTTGTAATGATGGTTGAAAAATTCTATACAGTACAATGTATCTGTATCATTGAATGTTCGGTGTTTGAAGCCTATTATTTTTTTTAAATCTTTGGCAGTATGATGGAGGCAAAATTCATGAGGCGAACTATCCATCCGATTCATTAACTCATTGCTCTTATTAATGATAGTCGTTCGATTACCCCATGCAAAGATGGCGGCAAAAAAAGCAGCAATTTCTATGTCTTGCTGCTTTGTAAATTGGTGAGGAATACAAATGGGATCTTTTTCAATGAAATCAATCTTATTGTATTGCTTTACTTTTTGGTCTAATATTTTTTTGATCGCTTCCTGTGTACTCACTTTAACCAATGGCTTGTTCTAAATCTGCAATAATGTCTTCTGCATCTTCAATACCCACACTCAAACGAATTAGTCCATCGGTTAATCCATTGGCAATTCTTTGTTCGCGAGGGATAGAAGCATGTGTCATACTTGCCGGGTGATTAATTAAGGATTCTACGCCTCCAAGACTTTCTGCTAAAGAGAATATTTTAGTGTTAGATAATACTTTGGTGGCGGCTGCAATGCTATCGTCTTTTAATGTAAAACTCATCATGCCTCCAAAGCCGCGCATTTGTTTTTTAGCAATGTCATGATTTGGATGGTCTGTAAATCCGCACCAGTATACCTTTGCTACTTTAGGATGCTGACGTAAGTAGGCAGCTACTTTTTCACCATTCTCGCAATGTCTTTGCATTCTTACATGTAAGGTTTTAATACCTCTCAATACTAGGAAACAGTCCTGTGGGCCTGGAACCGCCCCCGTACTTTTTTGAATAAAATAAAGTTGGTCTCTTAAGTCTTGATCATTCATTACTAAACAACCTTGTATGACGTCACTATGACCTCCTAAATATTTGGTGGCCGAATGCATTACAATGGTTGCACCATCGTCCAAAGGATTTTGTAAATAAGGGGAGGCAAAAGTATTGTCCACACAAACAATACAATTGTGTTTTTTGCCAATAGCGGATATGGCTGCAATATCTGTGATATTCATTAATGGGTTGGTTGGTGTTTCTACCCAAATGAGTTTTGTTTTAGGGGTAATGGCATTGGCAACATTTTCTGCATTAGAAGTATCTACATAATGAAATTTAATATTCATTTTTTCATATACTTTGGAAAATAAACGATAGGTGCCTCCATACATATCATGTGCGGCAATGACTTCGTCACCTGGCACCAATAAGCGCATCACCGCATCTGTTGCAGCAACACCACTTGCAAAAGCTAATCCAAATTTTCCGTTTTCTATCACAGCAAATGCTTCTTCTAACGCAAAGCGAGTAGGGTTTTGACTACGCGCATACTCATAGCCCTTATGCACGCCTGGAGCAGATTGCACATAGGTAGAGGTTTGATAGATTGGGGTCATAATAGCGCCTGTACTAGGATCTGGGTGCGCACCTGCATGTATATACTTGGTTCCTAAATTATTTTTTGTACTCATGTTAAATTGTATTTCTTATTTTTTGAATCCGAATATTTTTAAATTCTTTTTTATTTGATTTGATTACCGTTTTTAAATAAGCGATAGGAAAATAGAGTTGGAACAATTATCATAACAGCAGTGACAGCTATGAATACGATAAATCCTGCTGCACTCGGCAATGCAATGGCGCCAATGGCTTGTACCATCCCTCCATACAGCCATACCTTCCCAGCTACTTTGTGTGTTGCATCCCAGTTGTCTATATTTTCCAAAGTCCAAGGCAGCTTAAAGCCTGCAAAATAGTTTTGATGTAATTTGGGCATATACCATCCCATAACCGAAAATGCGATTCCAATAAACGGCAGTAATATTTTTGCAATATTATTTGGCGCGTCTGTTGCCGAATAAGTAATGATACATCCTAGGATACTTAAAAATCCAACCATAAATAAGGCCAATTTTTTGAACATGCCATCATCTTCTAACTTGAATCTTTTAGGATCTAAATTCTTGATATTAGATAATAAGAAGAAGGTGAACAATCCCGCCCCCGCCATGATGCCGGGTCCTAAAAAAATATGATCTCTTCCACCAAATCCGTCGGCTTCTCCTTTTAAATTAAAGTGAGTAGGAATAATAGGGGGCAACCCAGGGTAAATATATGCTGCATATCCAAATGGGATAGCCAATAAGATAATTGCAAATAAAAGATTAGGAGTGAACGTTTTCATCCAATAGCAGTGTTTAATGGTCCTTCAGTTTGATACCACAAGTTACTATTTATGCCTAAAAAATAATTACTTTTGCATCAAATCAGAAAAAATGAGCAAAGGACCCGTTTCTCAATTTATTGAACATCAATACAGGCATTTTAATGCCGCTGCTTTAGTGGACGCTGCTAAAGGGTATGAAACCCATTTATTAGAAGGCGGTAAAATGCTAGTAAGTTTAGCAGGTGCCATGAGTACTGCTGAACTAGGTATTAGTTTGGCAGAAATGATTCGTCAGGATAAAATTGCTATTATTAGTTGTACTGGTGCCAATTTGGAGGAGGATGTGATGAATTTAGTAGCGCATAGTCATTATAAGCGGGTGCCTAATTATCGAGACTTGACTCCACAAGACGAGTGGGATTTATTAGAGAACCATTATAACCGTGTAACGGATACTTGTATTCCGGAAGAGGAAGCATTCAGAAGATTGCAAAAGCATATTGTGAAGTTTTGGAAACAAGCAGAAGAAAAAGGGGAGCGTTATTTCCCGCATGAATTTATGTATCAAGTTATTTTGAGTGGTGAGCTAGAGCAATATTATGAAATTGATCCAAAAGACAGCTGGATAGTAGCCGCTGCTAAAAAGAATATACCAATTGTGGTGCCAGGTTGGGAGGATAGTACTACAGGAAATATTTTCGCGAGTTATGTAATCAAAAATGAATTAAAAGCAAGTACGGTTAAAAACGGTATTGAATATATGGTCATATTAACCGAATGGTACAGAGCTAATAGTGGTGGAAAGGGTGTAGGCTTTTTCCAAGTGGGTGGTGGAATTGCTGGTGACTTCCCAATTTGTGTGGTCCCTATGATGTATCAGGATTTAGAATGGCATGATGTTCCTTTTTGGAGTTATTTCTGTCAAGTAAGTGATAGTACCACTTCTTATGGTTCATACTCTGGTGCAGTACCGAATGAAAAAATTACCTGGGGTAAATTAGATATTCATACCCCTAAATTCATTGTTGAGAGTGATGCTACCATTGTGGTTCCGTTGATCTTCGCCTATATTTTAGGTCAATAGAACCAATAATAATATTGAAATAAAATATAAAAATAAAAAAGCCCTTAAATTTTATTAAGGGCTTTTTTATTTAATCA
>CAIOYQ010000157.1 GCA_903862505.1 uncultured Bacteroidota bacterium | reverse complement strand
TCTGCAACTGCAGGTGGATGGAATAATCCAGTACCCGTTCCCACTCAACAATTTACAAGAGTTGATTCGGTTACTTACCAAGGTAAATTCTATTTAGTGGGTGGTCAACAATACTTAGCCTTACCAGTAAATGGTGATTGGAGTAATAAATATTCTGTTGCCAATAACAATGCATTTGGTTTAGCAAAAGGCGGAGATTTTGGATATAATTTATCTGACAACTTCCCTGGCCCAGCAGTAACAGGTATCTATATTATTAAGTTTGACTTCCAATCAGGCAAGTTCACAGTTACTTTAGATAAAGAATATGCAAGTTTATATGTGCCAGGTGGATATCAAAACTGGACACCAGGTAATGCACCTATGTTGGCTTCACCAGCAAAAGATGGCAACTACTCGGGTTATGTATACTTTAGCGCTGCATCGGAGTTTAAATTAACCAACCAACCAGATTGGGCAGGTACAGCGTATGGTGCGGGTGCTGCAGGAAAAATTAGTACAAGTGGTGGTAACTTAAGTGTTGCTTCAGCTGGTTACTATTTAATTAATGCAAACACGGTGACCAATGACTATTCTGCTACCAAAACAACTTGGGGTGTAGTAGGTGCATTTAGTGGATGGGGCGGTAACCCAGACACACAGTTAACTTACAGCAATGGAAAGTGGACTGGAACCTTAGTACTAGGTGCTGAAAGTGAATTAAAATTCAGAGCCAATAGTGACTGGGGTATTAACCTTGGTGACGATGGTAGTGATGGCGTATTAGAAGGTGGCGGTGCCAATTTAAAATATGGCGCTGGTACTTATAATGTAGTATTAAATTTAAGCAATGCTGGATACTACACGTATTCAGTTACTAAGCAATAGTACTTCAACTATCTTGATAAAGAAAAAGCCCCTCGATCTTCGAGGGGCTTTTTTTATGTAAAGTAATTACTTATTGAATTATTAATACCATGCACCGTTTACGGTAGCATCTCCATTCGCATTGCGCATTGCAATTCTACGTTTTACATTTCGCTTGTGTAAATACATGGTTACAAATACCAACGGAATAAATACAATGGTTAATGGGGGAATGCCCAATATGCTAATCCATTTGCCACCAAAATGACGACGCATTGGACGTTTTAAACGCTCTGCAATCAAATACATACCTGGTACAATAAATAAGGTCATGAAGAAAGCAAACATCAAACCAAAGATTAAAGTCCAACTTAAAGGCTTCCAGAAAGCAACGTTGTCACCACCAAAGTAGATGTGTGGATTCAGTTCACTAAATAAAGTAACAAAGTTAATATTGAATCCAATGGCAATAGGGATAAAACCAAGTATTGCAGCCAATGCAGTTAACATTACAGGAATAATTCTAGTCTTACCCGCTAATATCACTGCTTCTTTTGTTTTCATGCCTCTTGATCTTAATTCGTCGGCAAACTCAATCACCAGGATACCATTTTTAACCACAATACCCGCCAGCCCTACAATACCCAATCCTGTCATTACGCCAGAAATTTTCATTCCAAAAATAGAGAAGCCTAAGAATACACCAATAATACTAAATAGAATCTCAGTTAAAATAATGACTGATTTAGAAATAGAATTGAATTGTAAAACCAATGTAAACAAAATTAACATCAACGCAATAATTAAGGCTTTACCTAAAAACGCAACGGTTTCTAATTGTTGTTGATTTTCTCCCGTTTGTTTTACCGTTACGCCTTCCGCAATTCCTTTAAAGTTGGAAATATATTGTGCGATGGCAGCGTTTACGCTAGTAGGGTCATAACCTTTGTCTGTTAGCACATTAGAACTTAATTGAATTAATCTTTTTTGGTCTTTTCTTTTGATACTTCCAAAAGTGTTGGTAGGCTCTACTTTTACCAAACTGCTAATAGGAATATTTTTTACCATACCACCAGCAGCCATGTCCCTGAAGGATAAACGCATGTTCAATAAATCCACCAAATTGTTTCTTTGTAATTCTTGGCTTCTTAATTGAATTTTATATTCATCTTTTCCTTCTTTTATTTTAGAAACTTCTTTACCAAATAAAGCGGTTCTAATTTGCATACCTACTTGTGCACTACTTACCCCTTCCATTAATGCACGATCTCGATCAATGGTTAATGTCAATTCAGGATTTTGTAAATCCACATCTATTTTTAAAGTGTTGATACCAGGTATTTGGGCCGCGTCTAAATAATTTTTTAAACCTACTGCTGTTTTAACCAACTTGTCAAAATCCTCTCCCTGAATTTCAATATTCACTGGAGGTTCTGTTGGAGGGCCACTTGACTCTTGGTCTATAGATATCTCCGCACCTGGAACCCCTGTTAATTCAGCTCTTAAACTTTCTAAATACGGGGCGGTAGATTTTCCATCCCGCTTTTCAAATTCCACAAAGTTTACTTGAATACGTCCTAGCTCGGCGCGATTACTTCTATCCCCACGCATGGGATCACCTGCACCAACGGCAACGTTACTAATAATACTTTCTACCAAAGGATTTTTTACATTATCCTTTTGTAATACCTTATTTACTTTCGCTTCTAATACTTTTGTAATAGAATCGGTATAGTCTACATTAGTACCAGAGGGTAATTTTAAATATACAAATATTTGGTTAGGATCTCCTTTAGGGAAAAACTCAATACCTACCCGTCCAGTTTTAACACTCACCCCTAATAAAACGAAAGAGAAAATTAATAATACAAAAGTGCCTATTAATAATCTAACAGGTCTCCATCCAGTTAATGCCCTTCTTAAAGTACGTTCGTACCAATCCATTAATCTTGGCAAAGTAGACGTTTGGAACTTAACAATCATATCACTGATAAAGAACTTATGCGCTACCACCGTGATCATGATAAATATAAGCAGGTTGCCTAAGAAAGTGAAACCTGCAAAATCTAATAAGATACCAACTGCTACTGGAATCCAGAAACCTTTCTTTTTAAAGATAGCAGCTTTTGATTCTTCCACATCTTCATCGTCACTATGATTCATAAAGTCCACTGCAAATACTGGATTCATTATAAAGGCAACTACTAAGGAAGCGGCTAGTGTAAAAATTAACATTGCAGGTAGGTATATCATAAATTTACCAATGATGCCTGGCCAAAATAATAAGGGGAAGAAAGGGGCAAGGGTAGTGATGGTACCCGCTAACACAGGAATGAAAACCTCACCTGCAGCCATTTTTGCGGAAGTGGTTGCGGTTAATTTTCCTTTGCCTTGTACAAATATGCGGTGCGTATTTTCAATCACCACAATGGCATCATCCACTATAATGCCCAACCCAAACAATAAGGCAAACAATACCATAAAGTTGAGGGTAATATGTGTGCCCACGACTAAGTCACCTGCTGGTAAAAACACAAAAGCAACAAACATACTTAAAGGCACAGACAATGCTACGAAGAAGGCGTTGGTAACGCCCATAAAGAACATCAATACAATCAATACCAAAATGAATCCAATGACAATTGAATTAACCAACTCCGTAAAAGAACTTTTTGTACGAATACTTTGATCTCCCGAAATAACCACTTTTAAATCTTTAGGAAAAGCAGTGACTTTTGCATCTTCCACCATAGCTTTTATAGCATCAGAAGTGGCAATTAAATTTTCGCCATTTCGCTTAATAATATTTAAGGTTAAAACATTTTTACCATTTAAGCGCGCAAAACTTTCGGTATTCTTAATGGTATCTTTAATAGTAGCTACGTCTTTCAAATAAATAGCTGCACCCGTATTGTTACGAACAATAATATTGGCAATATCATTCGCGGATTTTAATTGCCCTTTTAATTGCAGATTACGTTGCATATTACCTACTTCTAATAATCCTCCTGACAAATCAAGATTTTCTCTTTGAATAGCAGCGCTAATATCATCAAAAGTAATGCCCGCAGTTTGCATGCGGTAATTGTCAACATTAATTTGAAATTCTCTTTCGGGGGCACCTGCTAAATCAATTCTATTAATTTGAGGAATGCTTTCTAGTTTATCTTTTAAGTCGTCGGCATATTTTTTAAGTTGAACCGTGCTATAGTTACCACTAATGTTCACAAACATAATAGGCTGGTCGCTAATGTTTAACTCCATTACACGAGGCTCCTGTGTAAGGTCATTAGGCAGATCGCCTTTTGCCTTATCTACTGCATCTTTTACTTTTTGTAAAGCCACGTCTGTTTTTACGTCGGTACTAAACTCTACTGTAATTAAGGAAAAGTCTTGTTGTGAAGAGGAAGTAAACTTATTAATTTTTACCCCGCTAATACTCTTAATTTGTTTTTCAAGAGGACGTGTAACTAAGTTTTCTATATCTTTTGGTGAGTTTCCTACATATACGGTTTGAACAAACATGGTAGGTATAATCACTTCCGGAAAATTCTCTTTCGGTAAAGTTAGAAATTGGTAAATACCTCCCAAGCTAATAAACAACATTAATAAGTAAATAGATGTTTTATTAGTGATACTCCATGAGGTAGGTCCAAACTCTTTAAATTTTTCTTTTATCTTCTGTATTGCGGACATATAATTGAATTGTACTTTTATTAAAAATGAAAGGGGCCTACTATTTTGTTGTCAAATTTTGTCCATCAAATAGTGACTGATAACCTTCGGTTACCATTTGCTCGCCAGCTGCTAAACCAGAAAGAATTTCAATATTATTTGCATAAAACTCACCAATGGTCACTGCTCTTTTACGTGCAATTAATTTACCATTTTCACTAGCAGCAACATAAATGAACTTTCCTTTCTCATCATTTTGTATAAGGTTAATAGGAATAATAATGGCGTTGGTCTTTGTGTAGTCTTTAATTTTTACTTGCACCAATTGATTTGCACGGAAGTCTTTGTCAATAGGCAACTTAGATTCAACGTAAAAACTTCTACTTAAAGGATCAATCACAGCACCTACTACGCCTAATTTTGTCTCAATTGTTTTATTAATATCAGGGAATACTAAAGTGGCTTCGGTACCCACTTTAACTTTACCAGCATAATTTTCTGGAATCTGTGACGTTAATTTTAATTTATCGGTATTGACAATTTTAATTTGTCCAGGTCCTCCAAATAAATCACCCACTTTAACATTCACTTCTTCGGCAACGCCGTCCACATCACTGTAAACACTTGTATAAGACAATTGCTGATTCACCATTCCTAATTGCTCGGTAGCCGCTTTTAATTGGCTTGCGCTTGCATCGGCATTTGTTTTAGCTGTCATCAATTGAATTTCACTTCCAATATTTTGCTCCCATAAATTCTTTTGTTTCTCATACACCGATTTTGCTAAAGCTGCTTGAGCTTTAATCGTCTCTATGTTTTGTGCAGCGGCAGCAGCACTTTGCTTTACCATGCTATTGTCCAATTGTAATATCAATTGACCTTTTCTTACCCTGTCTCCTCTTTTTACATATAAAGCTTTTACTTGTCCTCCACCTGCACGTGGCGTTATATAGGAAACGCTTTCTGACTCTACTTTTCCTTGTAATTCAATAAAGTGATTAAAGTCTTGGTTAATAATAGGGGCTATCGAAACGAGCACTGCTTTGGCTTGATCTTTTGCACCTGCTTGTTCTAATTCTTTTTCTAAGGATGCAATTTTACCGTTAAGTTCTAAAGCTTGTTTTTTTAATTTTTCTAAGCTTGCCTTTTTTGCCTCTATAGGATTGCTTCCACCACCGCACGCTAAGGACATGATCACTAAGCTAATTGTAAATAATTTTAAACTATTTTTCATTTGTATATATTTATTGTATTGTATTTTTAATTTATAATTTCCCGCTTGCTTTTAATAAATCTACTTTAGCAATTAAGGCTGCATAAAGTGCATTCATATAATTATTTTGTGCACTTACTAAGTCGGTTTGTGCGGCAGATATTTCGGTATTAGATCCGGTACCTGCTTCATATTTCTTTTTTGTTTGTTGGTACACCCTTTCTGCTAATTCCATGTTCTTCTTTTGAAACTGAACAGTAGCAACCGAAGACATATAGTTTAGCTTAGATTGATTCAATTCATTGTCAATGTTATTTTTAAGCGATTCTATTTGATTTTCGGTCTGCTTCAATTCAATTTTGGTTCTTTTAATACGTGCATCAGTAGCAAAACCATTGAATATCGGTAAGTTAATATTTAAGCTTACTAAAGAAGTGTTAAACCAATTTCCTCCTTCAAAAAAGTCAAACTTACTTCTTTGTGCATTTTTTGAATAAGAACCTGACATGGAAACCGTTGGAAGATTGCTAAGCTGGTATCGCTTAACGTTAAACTCGTTCATTTTTTTCACCGTATTCAAATATTGAAAATCTTTACGCACATTGTATTGAAAGTCGGCATCAGACAACACATCATTGGTTAAACTACTTTCATTAATCACATCGGTTAAAACCAAGCTATCCTTAACAGGCATGCCCATTAACATTTTTAATCCCATATAACCAATGGCAACGCTATTGTTGGCCTTTAATTTTTCCGTCTCAAGGTTATTGAGTTGAACACTAATTTTGTCAACATCTAATTTTTCTGTAAAACCATTTTTGTACATAATTTCTGCATCATGCGCCAATGCTTTAATTCTATTGATATTGGCATCTAAAATATTTAATTGTGTTTTACTTGCAGATAGCTGGTAATATATTTTATAAATATTTGCTTTAATGGCCTCCTGTGTTAAAGCTGCATTTTTTCTTTGCAAGTCCATGGACGTCGCCCTAGCTTGTAATGCAATAAAAACCTGGCCATCAAATAACAATTGTTGAATGCTGGCTCCATAGTTAGCATTGAATTTTGTACCAAACTGAACAGGAATAAAGGTTCCCGGCGTACCCCCAAAAATTTGACCTGGCAATAAGGAAGTGGGTATTATCAAATAGTTAGTGCCACCTAAATTAGTATTAACAGTAGGTAAAGCAGCAGCTGCAATTTCTCTATTGGTTTGCGCTTGTACTTCAATGGCTAATAATGAATTTTTAACTTGAACGTTATTCTTTTGTGCAAAATCAACACATTGTTCAAGTGAAAATGCATGTGTAGCATTATTTGCCTCCTGTGCTTGTAATAAGCCAGCGATTGCAAAACTCATGATGACGAAAATTATTTTTTTCATTTTATTGCTTGTTTATATTATTTAGTATTTATTTCCTTATCGTCAACAAATGCATTCGCAATGGTTGCTTCCTGGAGTTTGTATTTTTCCATTAACTCAATTCCTTTCAATGACATGACTCCATAAATAAAATTCTCTATGATTTGTAAGGTCACTTTACCAATATCAAATTTGCTAAAAGGATATAACTGCGGATTAAAAGGAACAAAACTTGTTTCTAATCGGTAGATAGATAAAATTTCGGGATCAATCTCCTTGCGATACACACCTTGTTCAATACCTTTTATTAAATTGGTTTTAATAATCCGATGCATGAACTCATCCTTATGATTTTGAATACGTAAAAAAGCCTCAGGGTAATACTTAGCCAACTCGTTCATGGTCATTGGATTCATGTTTTTAAACATCTGTTGGATGTCCTCTAAAAGCATGAACATTTCATGTACGGCATTGTCGGCAGTATCTTGGGTGCTTTGGCATTTTAAGGACTGCTCTTCTAATTCAAAATTGACCACTGCCATTACCAAGGCGTCCTTATCCTTATAAAATTGGTAAATGGTCTTTTTGCTCATGCCCAATTGGGTGGCAATGTCGTCCATGGTCACATGCTTTACCCCATTTCGGAGCATTAAGTCCCTGGCTTTGAATAATATACGATTTTCCATAGTTCAAATTGAGCCGCAAAACTACGGAAACTATTTAGGTTTTCAAAGTTTCCACGCTTATTATTTTATTATTTATGCTGAATGGCAAAAAAGGGTGAAATTTGATTCTTAAAGCGTCTATTTATGCAGTCCTTTCTGGAAAAATTTAAAAACAAGAAGATTTTAAGCGTTTTAGCTCAATTCTTTTTTCAAGGGGTTGTTTTATTGGCGCCCATTGGCGTAACCATTTGGGTAATAGTGAGCTTGTTTAATTGGGTGGATAATTTTTTACCTAATTTATTAAATACATTGTTCCCTGTGAAGTTTGCCATAGTGGATGGTAAAATTCCTAAAGTGACGGGACTTGGTTTTGTAGTGGCCATTAGTTTGGTTTTAGTAATTGGATGGTTGTCCTCTTTATTTTTTGTAGAAAGACTGGTTTCTGTTTTTGACAAGATTTTGGATAGAACGCCAGGCATTAAAATTATTTATTCTTCGGTTAAAGATTTTTTAGAAGCCTTTGCTGGTAATAAGAAAAAGTTTGATCAACCCGTTTTAGTGAATGTAGATGCGCTTGATGTTTGGAGGATTGGATTTATCACTCAAGAATCCACCGATCATTTGGGATTAAATGAACATGTCACCGTATATGTCCCACATTCCTATGCAATTTCTGGTATTACTTATATGGTGCCACTTAGTAGAATTAAAAGGCTACCTCCTGGTGTAAGTGCATCCGAAGCCATGAAGTATACGGTATCAGGGGGTGTTACGGATGTGGACGATGATCCTGAAACATAATACTATAAAGGATTACAGCCTGTTCAAAATAATTTATTAAATTATAAGAACTTATACATACAATGAATTTTAAAAATAATTTTCTATAATGCAATTGCACAATTTTAATTCTGGCCCTGCTATTTTACCACAAGAAGTATTGGAACAAGCTGCCGCTGCGATACATAATTTTAACAATACCGGTTTATCAATTTTAGAAATAGGACACCGTACAAGTTTTTTTATAGAAGTAGTGGAAGAAGCAAAAGCAACCGTAAAAAGATTAATGGATTTGGATGATGCGTATGAAGTGTTATTTTTACAAGGAGGGGCTACGATGCAGTTTATGCAAGTGCCTATGAATTTATTAGATGAAAATGGAATGGCTGCTATTTGTGATAATGGAGTATGGGGAAACAAAGCTGTTTCAGCAGCAAAAATATTTGGGCCAGTAACGGTAGTTGCCGATAGTGCCGATAAAAAACATACTTATTTAAAAAAGGATTTACAATTGCCAGAAGGTACCACCTATTTGCATATTACCACCAACAATACAGTAGAGGGAACCCAATGGCATCAATATCCTCAGACCAATGTGCCTTTAATTGGGGACATGAGTTCCGATATATTTTGTAGACCAACGGATTTCAAAAAATTTGATTTAATATATGCTGGCGCACAAAAAAATATGGGCGCCGCAGGGGTAACGATGGTGGTGGTGAAAAAATCTTTACTCGGAAAAGTCAACCGAAAAATTCCTGTCATATTAGATTATCAAAAACATATTGAAGCAGGCTCTTTATTAAACACGCCTCCCGTGTTTTCAATTTATGTTAGCTTATTAACCTTAAGATGGATTGAAAAAGAAGGTGGATTAATAGCCATGGAAAAACGCAATAAAGCCAAGGCAGATTTATTGTATAAAACCATTGACGAACATCCTGCATTTTATTGTCCTATTGCAAAAGAAGATCGCAGTATCATGAATGCTGTTTTCTTTTTAACCGATCCAACAAAAGAAGAAGCGTTTTTGGCACAGTGTAAAAATAAAGGCATGATTGGCGTTAAAGGATACCGAACGGTTGGAGGCATTAGAGTTAGTATGTATAATGCCTTGCCAATGAGCAGTGTACAAGCATTTTGCGATTTGATGCAACAATTTTCTTAAGATAACTTTTACATAAAGAGCGTCAACAAAAAATCTTTTACTCAAAAAAAAGACCGATATTTGCGGCCATGGCAAATATTAAACCCTTTGAAGCACTTCGCCCACAGCCTCAATTAGCAAAGCAGGTAGCAAGTAAACCATACGATGTTTTAAATAGTGCAGAAGCAAAACAAGAAGCGGTTGGCAATGCATATTCTTTTTTACACATTACAAAAAGTGAAATTGATTTACCGGAATCCACCGACATACATAGTCAACAGGTTTATGATTTAGCATTAGAAAATTTAAATGCGTTTGTACAAAGAGATGTATTGTTTAAGGAATCAAAACCTTGTTATTATATTTATCAATTAATTATGGAGGGTCGCGCACAAACAGGATTGGTTTGTGTAAGTAGTCTTGAAGACTATAATAATGACATTATAAAAAAGCACGAGTTTACAAGACCTGAAAAAGAGCAGGACAGAATTAATCATATTAAAACATCGGGCGCACAAACAGGCAATGTTTTTTTAGCGTATCGCCATCAAGCATCTATCGATACCCTTATTGAAAAGTGGAAAACAGCTAAAACCCCAGTGTACGATTTTATTACCGAGGATGGCATTCAACATTCCGTTTGGGCAGTTACCGATTCGGATACCATTGAGCAAATCACCCATTTATTTGAAACCGAGGTTCCTTGCACCTATATTGCGGACGGGCATCACCGCGCTGCTTCTGCCGCTAAAGTGAAATTAGCATTGGCCGACCGCGCTACCCCTGCTGCGGATTATTTTTTAACTACCTTATTCCCTTCTAATCAATTACATATCATGGATTACAACCGTGTGGTAAAGGATTTGAATGGACATACTGCCGAGACTTTTTTAGCCGCTTTGGAGCATGAATTTGAACTGAGTGAGCAGGAGGAGGCATTTAAACCAACCACATTACACAGTTTTGGTATGTACTTAGCCGGCAAATGGTATCAATTAAAGGCAAAGCCCGGCACTTATAACGACACGGACCCTATTGGCGTACTAGACGTGACGATATTATCCAACAACATATTATCTAAATTATTGGGTATTGTAGATCAACGTACCGACAAACGCATTGATTTTGTGGGTGGTATAAGAGGTTTGAATGAATTGGAAAAAAGAGTAGACAGTGGCGACATGCAATTAGCCATAAGCTTGTACCCAGTGACTATTGATCAATTGTTTAATATTGCGGATGCGGGAGAAGTAATGCCTCCAAAAAGTACCTGGTTTGAACCTAAATTAAGGGATGGTTTGCTTACCCATTTGATTTATGATTCTAATTAATACGCACTCAGTTTTTTAAATTTTATATCTTTTTTTCGATCTAAAACCAGTCAAAAGACTGGTTTTTTTTGTAATTTGTTAAACTAATTGTTTGCCATATGGAACCCAAAAGACTCTTTGATTGTATTGAACATCAATTAAATAATTTCCCTCAGGAAGTTATGTTTGCCGCAAAAGAAAATGGTGGATGGAGAAGCTACTCCACTGCCGAAGTATCAACAACGACGAATGCATTAAGTGCTGGGCTTTTGAGTCTGGGTTTATCTGGAAATGATTTTACGCCAGAGGGTTCTGATAAAATTGCAATTATTAGTAGCAATAGACCAGAATGGTTAATGGCGGATATGGCTACTCAACAAATTGGAGTGATATGGGTACCCGTATATCCCACTACCAATCCACTAGAGTTAACTTTTATTTTAAATGATGCGTCCGTAAAATATATGTTTGCGAGCAATCAAGAATTATACAATAAGGTCATGTCCATCAAAGACAAAGTGCCTTGTTTAAAAGAAGTGTACACTTTTGATAAAATAGAAGGCGCAAAACATTGGACCGAATTATGTTTACAAGATGCCGATTTATTGCATCAGGTAGAGGTGATTAAAAAAACAATCCCCGTAGAACAAGTGGCTACTTTTATTTATACATCCGGAACCACTGGTACCCCTAAAGGAGTAATGTTAACACACCATAATATTTATTTTAATTTACAATCGGGTAAAAAAAGTTTTCCTTTTCCAGATGCACCTACACAAAAAGTATTAAGCTTTTTACCATTGAATCATATTTTCGAAAAAGTGGCCTCTTATATTTATATGTATAGTGGGATGAGTATTTACTATGCAGAATCTATGGAGACCATTGGAGACAACCTAAAAGAAGTAGGGCCAGACGGATTTTCAACGGTGCCGAGATTATTAGAAAAAGTATTTGAAAAAATAATGATGAAAGGGGAGGAGCTAACGGGCCTTAAGCGAAAATTATTTTTCTGGGCCGTGGCATTGGGCGAGCAATATGATAATTTAAAACCAGGTTCGGCATGGTACCAACTCCAATTGAAACTTGCAAATAAACTAATTTTTACTAAATGGAGAGAAGCACTTGGAGGCAATGTAAAATTTATTGTTACGGGTGGCGCAGCTTGTCAGGTAAAATTATTGCGCATTTTTAATGCGGCCCAAATACCTGTTTATGAAGGATATGGCCCAACTGAAAATAGCCCTATTATTAGTATTAATTTTAGAACCCCAAGAGATACTAAATTTGGAACCGTGGGTTTACCTATTGACGGCGTTCAATTAAAGTTAGAAGCCGACGGGGAGATTTGTGTAGCCGGACCAAGTGTGATGAAAGGATATTACAAACGCCCCGACTTAACCGCAGAAACTATTATTAATGGGTGGTTGCACACCGGGGATATTGGTGTGATTGAGGACGGCAAGTATTTAAAAATAACAGATCGTAAAAAAGAGTTGTTTAAGACCAGTGGCGGCAAGTATGTTGCACCACAGCCCATAGAAAACAAGATGAAAGAGAGTGCGTTTATTGAACAAATTGTGTTGATTGGCGATAATTTAAAGTTTGTAAGCGCTTTAATCGTACCTGGATTTTCTAAGCTAAGAGAGTGGGCAAAGCAACATGGCATTGAGTATAAGAGCAATGAGGACATTATACAAAACACAATGGTAATCGCTTTGTTGCAAGATATTGTAGACGAGTATAATAAATTATTTAATCAGGTAGAACAGGTAAAAAGGTTTACTTTAATACCAAGAGAGTTTACCATTGATAACGGAGAGATGACGCCTAAGTTAAGTATTCGCAGAAAACAAGTACTAGCGAATTTCGAAAAAGAAATAGACATTATGTATTTATAAAAATAATTATGAATAAAAAATTAGGCATTAGTATTAGTTTTCTTTTCGCTTTTTTATGCTTTGCTCCATTATTAAAAGCGCAAGACAATCCTTTTTTTAATTATAAAGGAAAATTAATCATCGTGGGTGGCGGGTCGATGCCAGATTCTTTATTTACATTTTTTGCAAATTATTGTGGGGGAAAAGATCAGCCTGTTGTATATATACCCACTGCGACTTCCGATGAGGAATATATAAAAACTGGGGGACACCTAGTAAAATTTACTTCCAGAGGCTTTACGAATCTAAGCACTATACATACCAGAGACAAAGCAATAGCGGATGATCCAAAAAATATTGCATTAATTAGAAACGCAAAAGGTATTTTTTTTGGCGGGGGCGATCAAGATTTAATCGCAGCTGCTTATGGCGGCACACAATTATATAAAGAGTTCATTGCTTTATTAGAAAGAGGGGGTGTTATTATGGGTACCTCCGCTGGAGCAACCATTATGGGGTCTTTACTAGTTGGCGGTGATGCAAGAAAAGATTTAACCAAGCCTTTTCCATTTCAACCCGCCTTTTCATTTGTAAAAAACATGGCCATTGATCAACATGTGCTAGTGCGCAATAGACAGTTTGATTTAATCCCAGTGATTGAGCGCTATCCTCCAAATATTGGCGTTGCGATAGATGAGTCTACTGCAATTATTGTAGAAGCGGGTAAATTTAAAGTATGGGGTTTATCCTATGCTTTATTATTTGATCCACTAGATTGGGCGCAGCAACAAAAAGAATGGGGTAAAGTAATGAAGCCTTTTAAAATGTTAGGTTCGGGACAGGGCTATGATTTTAATACTAGAAAGATCTTGAAATAAATTTCTCTTTAATAATGGTTTGCACGTCTTTGTTTTGAATTTTACTTTCTAACCAAGAAATAATATCTAAGTACATAAACGCACGACTCTCTAATTTATTTTTCTCTAAAGGTTGTAGCGTGGCTAATAAATTTTCAAAAGAAGCTTGTTTACCAGTTTGAATGGTACTTCTTAAAAAATTAAATAATACTTCTTCCACTGCACCTAAGTTTTTCATCTTTGCCATAAAACGATACACCGACTTAGACAAGTAAGCAACCACTTCCATATTGCCTAATTCATAATGTGCAATTAAATGAAGTAAGCGCGCATAGCACTGTAAGTCGTCCCGAAGGTTAACCTTCCAATTTATGATATTATTTAAATAGTCAATTGATTTAGCTGCATTCCCCGCTCCAAAATACAAGCAAGCAATTTTATAATAGAACACCAAAACGCGGTGACTATCCATATACATTTCAATTTCTTTGAGATTATCTTCCATCCTTGGAATCATCACCAAACCCTC
>CAIOYQ010000156.1 GCA_903862505.1 uncultured Bacteroidota bacterium | reverse complement strand
ATTATTAATTATTATTTATTTAGATTTAGTGTCATTTATCACCAAAGCAAAGTGAATGCAATTCATCGAAAAGTTTAAGCTTACACATAGAGCATTAAAATACAAAAATAGAGACGATATAGGTGGTATTGCTTATATTAACAATGCTGTAAAAGAAGGGAACACCGTATTGGATATTGGTGCACATAAAGGGGGTTACCTATATTTTATGCAAAAATTAGTGGGTAAAGAAGGGCAAGTTCATGCATTTGAACCTCAAACTTTGTTGTTCCAATATTTAGAAAAAATGAAACCCATCATGCATTGGGATCATGTTACCATTAATAATATTGCTTTATCGGATAACGATACCCCTGCTACACTTTATATTCCTTCTAATTTAACTGGACAATCATCCTCCCCTAGTGCTACCATATTTGATCAACATACACTTGGAGTCGTTTCAAAAACCGAAACCGTTTTAACCAGCACATTGGACCTTTATTGTGAAAAACATCATCTACAACCTAATGTTTTGAAAATTGATGTAGAAGGGAATGAATTAAAAGTTTTTAAAGGAGGGCTTCATATTTTACAAAAATATAAGCCTAAAATTATTGTTGAAATAGAAGCTATCCACGTTGGCAAGGAACAAGTATTAGAAACATTTTCGTTTTTAAACCAACTTGGCTACCAAGGTAAAATTATTCACGGTACCAATCATATACCCTTAGCTGAATTTAGTTTTGAAAAGTATCAAAACGGAGACGATAAAAAAAACTATTGTAATAATTTTATTTTCGAATAACCACGAATTTTTTTATTGCTAAATTCCAAACAGCCTTTCCGCATTAGCAGTCGTTATCTCTGCTACCTCATGCAATGGTATTTGCTTAATTTCTGCCAATTTCTTGGCTACTTCTAGCATAAATGCTGGCTCATTTCTTTTACCTCTATAGGGCACGGGTGGTAAATAAGGCGCATCGGTTTCTAAAAATAAATACTCCATAGGAATATCTTTAATCGCCTCTGCTACACCGGCATTTTTATAAGTCAATACCCCACCCAATCCTAAATAAAATCCCATCTCTATAATTTGTTGCGCCGATTCCTTGCTTCCACTAAAACAGTGAAACGCGCCGCGTAATCCTTTTTTTGCAAAAGGCTTCACCGCTTCAATGGTTTCTCCCATGGCATTGCGCGTATGAATAACAATTGGAGTATTATAATCAATAGCCCATTGCATTTGTATTTCAAATGCTTTGTACTGTTGCTCCGTAAATGTTTTATCCCAATAAAAATCCAAACCTATCTCTCCTATTGCTACAAACTTTCTTTTGGATAACCAGTCTTCCACAATCGCTAATTCTGTAACATAATTTTCTTTTACATAACAAGGATGTAAACCCATCATGGCAATACACTGCTTAGGATATGTATGCTCCAATAGCATCATATTATTAATACATGTACTATCTATCCCTGGCATAATAATTTTTTCTATACCAACAGCAACTGCATTGTTTAATATAGCGTCTATCTCTGGAAGGATAGATTCATCATATAAGTGTGCATGGGTATCAATAAATCGCATAATAGAAAGATTGTAGATGCAAAAAAAAGGTTTTTTTCTCAGCCCGCATACTAAAACTATTTATTTCATCGTTTTACTTTTGGACGATAGGTCTTATTAGTACAGACTTTATCTTTTTGTTTTTTATAGGGTACGGATTATACAGGCCGAGGTTTCTACCTTGGCCTTTTTTTGCCTATATAATGAACAATCTAATGAGTTAAGGAATGGTTTCAAACCGGTAGCCAAGTTTGGAAAAGTAGGCGAGTACAATGGGCAAAGCAATCGACATCCTATCCCATGCTTTTTGACTATCATGAAAAACAATGATGGATCCTGGCTTTGTATGTTTAATTACGTTGCGCGCGCAATCTTCCCCATTTAATTTCAAATCAAAATCGGCACTCAATACATCCCACATAACAATTTGATGCCGCAATTCGCTGGATGCTTTTATGATTCGAATTTGTCTTTTAGTAATGCGCCCATAAGGAGGTCTAAATAAATCACTGTCAATTAAAGTAGCTGCATCTTTTATATTTTGGATATAAAGATTCGTTTCTGTTTTCCATCCATTTAAATGATCATAGGTATGATTGCCTACCCTATGTCCTGCTTGCAAAATGGACTCAAAAATATTGGGATGTTTTAATACATTATTACCAATGCAAAAAAAAGTTGCGCGCGCATTATATTTTTTTAATTGCGCTAATACGAAAGGAGTGGCTTCGGGGTGTGGGCCGTCATCAAAACTTAAATAAATCACCTTTTCTTTGGTAGGTATATTCCAGGTACATTTTGGATAAAATGCAGGTAGCCAAAAAGGTGTTTTAATTAAATACATACCCAAAGATAAATAGTTCTTTTGCCCATATGAATATTATCTTTGTAAAAATGATGTAAAGTATGGATGCTAAGGTTAGAGTTCGATTCGCCCCCTCTCCAACAGGCGGTTTACACTTGGGTGGCGTTAGAACAGTTTTATTCAATTATTTATTTGCTAAACACAATAACGGAGAATTTATACTTAGAATTGAGGATACGGATCAAACGCGCTTTGTATCCGGTGCCGAACAATACATTCAGGACACATTGGCTTGGTGCGGACTCCTGCCAGACGAGAGCCCTCTACATGGTGGGAATTATGGGCCTTACCGCCAAAGCGAACGCAAGCCCATGTATAAACAATATGCCGATAAATTAATTGAACAAGGCAATGCTTACTATGCTTTTGATACCCCCGAAGACTTAGATGAAAAACGCAAGGAAATCCCCAATTTTCAATACAGTCATACACATCGAATGGGAATGAAAAATTCATTGTCACTTTCTAAAGAAGTAGTGGATGAATTATTAAAAAATAATACCCCCTATGTAATTCGAATTCAAGTTCCAGAAAACGAAGAAGTGAGTTTAGATGACGTAATTAGAGGTCATGTTAGTTTTGATACCAATATGGTGGATGATAAGGTATTATTAAAAGCCGACGGCATGCCAACCTATCATTTAGCCGTAGTGGTGGACGATCATTTAATGAAAATTACCCATGCCTTTAGAGGAGAAGAGTGGTTGCCAAGTGCACCCGTGCATGTTTTATTATGGAAGTATTTATTTGGATTAGATCAAATGCCTAAGTGGGCGCATCTTCCCTTAATATTAAAGCCAGACGGGAATGGAAAACTAAGCAAGCGTGACGGAGAACGTTTAGGCTTTCCAGTGTTTGCCATGGATTGGTTTGATCCCAATACCAATAACACTACGATTGGTTTTAAAGAAAGAGGATTTTTGCCGGAAGCATTTGTAAACTTACTGGCCATGTTAGGCTGGAACGACGGAACGGATAAAGAAATGTATACCATGGATGAATTGATTGCAGGATTTTCTTTAGACAGAGTGCATAAAGGAGGGGCTAAATTTGATTACGAAAAAGCAAAGTGGTTTAATGCAGAGTGGATTAAGAAACTGGATAATAAAAAATTAGCCGATTTAGTACAACCCTATTTTGATAAGGAAGGTATTGAAGTGCAGGATCCTGCGTATTTAGTAAAAGTAATAGGCTTAGTTAAAGAGCGTTGCCATTTATTGCCAGATTTCATTGCACAAGCAGGCTTTTATTTTAAAGCGCCCACCGAAATTGACACCGCAAGTATTGCCCCAAAATGGGAAGAGAAAAAGCAGTGCTTTTTCGATGAATTGGGAAAACTTTATTCAAGTAAAATTGAGGCTGGAATGATTACAGCTCCTGCGGCTGAATTGGAAGTTGAATTCAAAGAATTAGCATCAAAGCATGATTTAAAACCAGGTGAGTTGATGTTGCCATTCAGAATCATGTTAGTAGGGGGTAAATTTGGACCAGGTGTTTTTGAAATTGTAGAAGCCATCGCATTAAAAGATGCCATTGCGAGAATTGAACATAGCTTGCAATTATTATCATAGAATTGGTGTAACTTGTATACATCGAGGATGCTTAAATAAATCCGAATGAGCGCAGAGAAACCAATAAGAGTATTAGTAGCAAAAGTAGGCCTGGATGGCCATGACCGAGGCGCCAAAATAATTGCTACTGCATTAAGAGATGCAGGTATGGAAGTTATTTATACCGGCCTTCGTCAAAGTGCCGAAATGGTGGTTCAGGCTGCATTACAAGAGGACGTGGATGCCATTGGGATTAGTATTTTATCTGGTGCACATATGACTGTTTTTCCAAAAGTTTATCAATTGATGCAAGAAAAAGGATTAACCAACACCTTACTTACGGGTGGTGGTATTATTCCTGAACAAGACAATGCTATATTAAGTGCAATGGGCATTGGTACTCTTTTTAGCCCTGGTGCCAATACGGGTGATATTGCAGATTATATAAAAAACTGGGTAGCTGAGCACCAGTAATAAAATTACTTTTAAAATAATTTTAACGATTTCATTCATTTTTAAATTGCTTCCTTATGTCTTTTCAAACACTATTTACAAAAATGGAAGATCATACATTGATCATTACCATTAATCGTCCTGATGTTTTAAATGCATTGAACAAGCAAGTCATTAATGACTTGGATGCGGTCATGGACAGAGTCTATAAATTTCCAGAAATTAAAAGTGTAGTCATTACTGGTGCAGGATTAAAAAGTTTTGTAGCAGGTGCCGACATCAACGAATTTGAATCCTTATCTAAGGAAGAAGCCATTGCCTTGGCAAAAAGAGGGCAAGGCGTTTTTGCAAAAATAGAAAATTCACCCAAGCCTGTAATTGCTTGTGTAAATGGTTTTGCATTGGGTGGCGGTTGCGAACTGGCTATGAGTTGTCATTTTGTAATTGCTTCTGAAAGTGCCGTTTTTGGTCAGCCCGAAGTAAACTTGGGTATTATGGTTGGTTATGGCGGATCACAAAGACTTACGCAACGTGTTGGCAAAGGCAGGGCAATGGAATTAATTATTACGGGTAAAACCATTAATGCTACCCAAGCCATGAATTATGGATTGGCAAATTATGTGGTGCCACAAACCGAATTGTTAGATAAAGCTTTATCTATATTAAAAGTATGTCATGAAAAATCACCTATTGCAGTGGGCAACTCTATCAAAGCCATTAATGCGGTATGGGATGAAAATGTAAATGGCTATGACGTAGAAGCAAACTTATTTGGAGCATGTTTTGTGAGCGGAGATTCTAAAGAAGGTATTGCCGCATTTAAAGAAAAAAGAAAGCCCCATTTTAAAGGTCACTAATCCCCCATTTTTTCGCAAGGAGCCTTACCTTTGCGGTATCTAAAAAAACCAATATGGAATACAGAATAGAGAAAGACACAATGGGTGAGGTAAAAGTACCTGCCCATGTTTATTGGGGTGCGCAAACACAAAGAAGTATTGAAAATTTTAAAATAGCACAGGATATTAATAGAATGCCGAAAGAAATTATTCGCGCATTTGCTTATTTAAAAAAAGCAGCTGCCTTAACCAATTTTGATGCGGGCGTTTTACCAAAAGAAAAATGCGATTTAATTGGACAGGTATGTGACGAAATATTGGCTGGTCAATTAGATGATCAATTTCCTTTAGTTGTATGGCAAACTGGTAGCGGCACTCAAAGTAATATGAACATAAACGAGGTGATTGCTTACCGTGCTCATGTTATGAATGGAGGAAGCTTACTAGATCATGATAAATTTATTCATCCTAACGATGATGTCAATAAATCACAGTCTTCTAACGATACCTTCCCAACAGCAATGCATATTGCGGCATATAAAATTTTAAAAGAAACAACCATCCCTGGAATTACTACTTTAAAAAATACCTTAGATGCAAAGAGTGCGGAGTTCATGCATATTGTGAAAATTGGTCGTACCCATTTTATGGATGCGACCCCACTAACCTTAGGCCAAGAAATTAGTGGTTATGCGAGTCAATTAAAACATGGATTAAAAGCCATTGAAAATACATTAGCACATTTAAGTGAATTGGCATTAGGGGGTACTGCTGTAGGTACCGGTATCAATACGCCAAAAGGCTACTCAGAAAATGTAGCAAAACATATTGCCAACCTAACAGGACTTCCTTTTATCACTGCCGAAAATAAATTTGAAGCCTTAGCTGCACATGACGCTATTGTTGAATCTCATGGTGCTTTGAAAACAGTGGCCGTAAGTTTAATGAAAATTGCGAATGACATACGTATGTTGTCCTCAGGACCAAGATCTGGTATTGGAGAACTCTTTATTCCAGACAATGAACCTGGATCTTCCATCATGCCAGGCAAAGTAAATCCTACCCAGTCCGAAGCATTAACCATGATTGCTGCACAAGTAATGGGCAATGATGTTGCCATTAATATTGGTGGTGCTATGGGACATTTTGAATTAAATGTATTTAAGCCAGTAATGATTTATAATTACTTACACAGTGCAAGATTAATTGGAGATGGCTGTATGAGTTTTAACGAAAAATGTGCCATTGGATTAGCACCCATCGAAGAAAATATTAATAAGCACGTGAATAATAGTTTAATGTTGGTGACTTCTTTAAACACCAAAATTGGTTATTACAAGTCGGCCGAGATTGCTCAAAAAGCACACAAAGAAGGAACCACCTTAAAAGAGATGGCCGTGAAATTAGGTTATGTTACCCCGGAAGAATTTGATGCATGGGTAATCCCTAAGGATATGGTAGGATTATAAATGTTATTATTTAATGTACTCTTTCTCCATTTAGGTAAGTCTTCAATACTTTTATTTTCAAAATACGATCGGTAGCTACTTTCATTAAGTCCTGGTCAAGTATAATAAAATCAGCTTTCTTGCCTACTTCCAATGAGCCTACTTGTTTTTCCATGCGGTTGGCTTTTGCAGCCCAAATAGTCATTCCTCTAATGGTTTGTTCACGCGTTAAGGCATTTTCCATTTGAAAGCCACCAGAAGGAAAGCCTTTACTATCCTGTCTTGCAACAGCTGCTAAAAAAGTTTTGAATGGATTAATTTCTTCGACCGGGAAATCGGTTCCGAGTGGCAACCAATTATTCTGTTCCAGCAATTGTTTATAGGCATAGCCTCCTTTTAGTCTTTCTGCTCCCAATCTATCTGCTGCCCAATACATATCACTGGTGCCATGGGTAGGCTGTACAGAAGGTACAATACTATTGTCTCCGAATAAATGAAAATCAGCTGGATGCACAATTTGTGCATGTTCAATTCTCCAACGTTTATCATTCTTCCCTTTTAAGTATTTAGCATATACATTTAAAATGGTACGATTAGCGCTGTCTCCAATGGCATGCGTACACATTTGGAAATCGGTATTAATTAATTTTGCTGCAATAGAATCAAAATGCGCAGAACTGCTTAATAAGAATCCTGACCAATCTGGTTTATCTGAATAAGGATGCAATAAACAAGCGCCTCTACTACCCAAAGCGCCATCTCCATATACTTTCACACCTTTGACAGACAATCTATCGGTTACATATCCACCACCTGTAAAATATTTTGAAGCATAGGATGCTGGTTTATCACTTAACATCACATACAATCGCATTTTTAAATCATTGCTTTTTTGCAATGCATCTATATAATCAATATCAGAAGGACTTAATCCGCAATCTGTAATGGTTGTTAAACCGGTTGCAAAACAATTTTGTTGTGCAGCAGTCAACCAATCTTTATAATCATCTTTTGTTGCGACAGGAACATTTTTTTCTACCACGCCCACAGCATTGTCCACCAATAATCCAGTAAGCTTCCCATCCTGCATCATAAACTGTCCGCCTTCAATAGTTTGTCCTGGTTTTACCCCGGCTAAATTCAAAGCAAAATCATTTGCAATACTTGCATGACCGTCTACTCTTTCTAATATTACAGGACGATCAGGAAACAACGCATTTAATTCCGCATTGGTTGGGAATTGCTTACCTGGAAAACGATTCTGATCCCAGCCTCTTCCTTTAATCCAACCTTTACCTGGATGCTTTGCTGCAAAGTCTTTCACACGCGTAATGGCTTCCTCCCAGCTTGGCACAAACATTAAATCCACTGAGTATAAGGATTGTCCATATCCTAAAAAGTGTGCATGCGCATCAATAAAGCCAGGATACACAGCAGCACCTTTTGCGTCTACCAAACTGTCGGATTGATATTCCTTTAAAATTTCATCATTGGTTCCAATCGCAACAATTTTGCCATCCTGCACAGCCATAGCTTCCGCAGTTGCAAAGTCATTATTTACGGTATAAATTTTTGCATGGTGCACAATTAAATCTACTCTCTGGTTAATACAAGAACTGCACAACAAAATAATTGCAAAGGCATATAAATTACGCATGGTAAAAGTTTGAGGAAATAAAAATAACTAAAAAAGAAGGAATTAGTTCAACAATTCACAAGGCTTTAAGCCTGTATGTTTTTTAAATGCGGCAGAGAAGTGCGAAATAGACGAATAGCCCAATAATGCAGAGACATCCGTCACACTTAATGCCTTTTCATATAACAAATATTTAGCGTGCTCCATTCTTTGTTGTTGGTAAAAATCAAATATCGTGGTGCCAAATACTTCCTTAAATCCTTTCTTCAAATAACATTCATTCATCGCCACTTTACGACTCAATTCCTTAATGGTAATAGGGTCTCCAATATGTTTTAACAAAATTTCGCGGGCTTGATAAATACTCTCTTTGCCACGGTCATCTGCTAAGAATTTACACGTAAAGCCTTCCTCTTTTTCATCATCCCCAATTACATCCAAGCTTTGTAAAAGCAGCTCGTGTATTTTAGCATTGATAAAAATATTTTCCAAAGAACCTGAGTAACCGTGATTTAATACACTATCCAATGTGTTTCTTTTACGAACACTTAAAGGAAATATCTTAGTAAAAGCATTCGGATGCTTAAAGGCCAACACTTCGTCCTTGGTATTTGTCAATTTTACATTGTGTAAAAATTGATGTAAAAATGAAGTTGTAAAGTGAAAAGAAAAAACATCTACGGTGCGCAATGGACCAGCACAATCTTCGGTTGGCAATTGATTACAATCACCGCATAATTTATGGTCACAATATCTATTCCCTGCAATGCAAAAACGGAGTTCTAAAAAATTATCTTTAGGATGCGCCTCATTGTAATGGTATACAAACATACCCGTATCTTCTGTAGTCCAAGAATCTTGTGCGGCATAGCGGCGAATACTATATTGAGTGGACCCTGGAATATGCTGATCCTTATGCCATAGCAATGCCATACCGTTGTATTCGGCAGGTTTGTTGGCGTATTTAAGGATATCAAGTGCTTGCATAAGATTGTAAAATTAATATATAAACACTAAACGGGGTTAAAAGGTTCATTTTGTGACCTAAAAATGACATTTGAGACGCAAAATTTAGGAGTGATAAGATTGCTTAAAAACAATGCCCTTTAAAGGCCATTTTTAGCCTCATTTTTGGCCTCGAAATAATTCACAAAGGACTGAATTTGGGGATAACTAAACCCCCTTAAAACGCAGGTCTAACTGCTTAATTTTCTTAAGTTTGTATGCGTTTAAAACGTGCTATAAAAACAAAAAATATCCCTGTTTATGTCAGAAGATTTACAATCCCCAGATTCGGCCGAAAATAAAAATTATGGTGCCGATAGTATCCAGGTATTAGAAGGCTTGGAGGCGGTAAGAAAAAGACCCGCGATGTATATTGGTGATGTAGGCTCTAAAGGTTTACACCATTTAGTATATGAGGTCGTAGACAACTCTATTGATGAAGCCTTGGCGGGCTATTGCTCACACATTGAAGTAGCCATTCACGAAGACAATTCCATTAGTGTTCAGGACAATGGTCGTGGTATTCCAACAGCGATGCACTCCAAAGAAAAAAAATCGGCATTGGAAGTGGTAATGACTGTATTACACGCCGGTGGTAAGTTCGACAAAAACACCTACAAAGTATCGGGTGGTTTGCACGGTGTGGGAGTGAGTTGCGTAAACGCATTAAGTAAAAAATTATTAGTGACTGTTCAGAGAGAAGGTAAAATATTTGAACAAGAATATTGCATTGGTGCTCCACAATATGCAGTAAGAGAAACTGGCTTAAGTGACAAAACGGGTACACACGTTCATTTCTGGCCGGATACGACTATTTTTCAAGAGACTGTTTACAAAAAAGAAATTCTAGAAGGGCGTTTACGCGAACTATCTTATTTAAATAAGCGTATTACGATTACACTCACCGACTTAAGAGAATTAGGGGATGACGGAAAACCTTATATCAATACTTTTTACAGTGAAGGGGGTATTATTGAGTTCGTACAAATGTTAGATAAGAACGCAAACAGAAATCCAATCATTAGTGCTCCATTGTATGTGGAAGGTTTAGACGAAACTTCTAATGTAATGGTGGAAGTGGCATTAACCTATAATGACGATTTTAAGGAAAACATTTTTTCTTACGTAAATAATATCAATACCATTGAAGGGGGTACGCATGTGACCGGTTTTAGAACTGCGTTAACGCGTGTATTTAAAAGCTATGGTGATAAGGAAGGTTTGTTTGATAGAGCAAAAGTAACGGTAGAGGGAGATGACTTTAGAGAAGGCTTGAGCGCCATTATTTCTGTGAAAGTACCAGAGCCGCAGTTTGAAGGTCAAACCAAAACCAAGTTGGGAAATAGCGAGGTAAGTGGTGTGGTGCAAACCACAGTAGGACGTGCTTTAGAAGCTTATTTGGAAGAAAATCCTAAAGAAGCGAAATACGTTATTTCAAAAATTATATTAGCCGCCCAAGCGCGTGTTGCTGCAAAAAAAGCACGTGATATGGTACAAAGAAAAACCGTTTTATCAGGCGGTGGCTTACCAGGTAAACTAGCAGACTGTTCCGAAAGAGATCCTGAAAGATGCGAGTTATATTTAGTGGAAGGTGACTCGGCAGGTGGAACGGCAAAGCAAGGACGTGATAGAAGCTATCAAGCTATTTTACCATTGCGTGGTAAAATCTTGAACGTTGAAAAAGCAATGGAACATAAAATTTATGAGAACGAAGAAATTAGAAATATGTATACTGCATTAGGCGTAACGGTGGGCACTCCCGAAGATCCTAAAGCATTAAACATTGTAAAGCTTCGTTACCATAAGTTAATTATCATGACCGATGCCGACGTGGATGGTTCGCATATTGCTACCCTAATTCTTACATTCATCTTTAGATACATGAAAGAGTTAGTGCAAAATGGATATGTATACATTGCACAGCCTCCTTTGTATTTAGTGAGGAAGGGTAAAGAGCAAGAATATGCATACAGCGAGGAACAACGTAAGGATTTGGTAGTTAAAATTGGAGGTGGCAATGACAGCTCAGTGACCATTCAGCGATACAAAGGTTTGGGAGAAATGAACGCCGACCAATTATGGGAGACCACTATGGATCCAAGTCGTAGAACCTTGAAACAAGTGACTATTGATAGCGCTGCCGAGGCAGATCGTATCTTTAGTATGTTAATGGGTGACGAAGTGGCTCCTCGTAGAGAATTCATTGAAAGCCATGCTAAATATGCCAAAATTGACGTCTAAACCTAGTTTTAGACCTAAAAAAGGCATTTTTTAACAAAAAATCAATGAGTTTCTAAAGGGAATCACAATAAATAACCTACTTTCAATTTAGCAATTTTAACATTAAAATCTATACAAAATGGACACTTCAAAAATGATCAAAGCTTATTGCTTAAAAACAAAAGAAAAAAATGTACCAATGCATGACGCTGTTGTAACTAAAACTGCTAGAGGCGGTTACATGGCAGGTGGTCACGATGGTAAAGGAAATAAAATGGCTGCTATCATGAGCGAGACAAATGCTTTAAAAGCAATCGCTGACGGTGTAGCTAAAAAAGGATTTTAATTTTTCAACCCCACCCCATAAACGGGTGAGATTGTTTACTGTTTTAAAGTAACTACTATAAAAAAAGCCGCTGATTCATCAGCGGCTTTTTTTATTTACCAAATATCCCTGCGTACATTTTATGTAAGGTGCTAAAGCAGGCTTCCATTCCTTGAATATCTTTTATAATTAAGATAAAGGTTTTACCAACTTGTTTAAAATGCGCATTATTCATTGAGGTATTAGTAAAGCCTAGTAAATCTTTAAAAGTATCGCTCTCAAAATAAGGAGAGTCGGGTCTATTAATAAAGAAACAACGCATAGTTTTTTCTTTTAAAGTCATCTTCTCAAAGCCCAATGATATGGCAAGTCTTCTACACTGAATGGTAACGAATAAATCATTCACAGGAGCTGGCAATGGGCCAAATCGATCCGTTAATTCTACTTTCATTTGCTCCAATTCCATGTCATCTTCCGATTGGTCCAATCTAGTATATAAGGAAAGTCTTTCGCCAATATTTTCTACATAACTATCCGGAATCATGATTTCCAAATCTGTGT
>CAIOYQ010000155.1 GCA_903862505.1 uncultured Bacteroidota bacterium | reverse complement strand
GTAATGGCAACAGGCCAATGTCAAAACTATCCAGCAGTATTAAGCGCTACGCAATTAGCACGTTGGAATAAAGCACAAACTTCATTCTCAGAGCCAGTAGAAGTGGTAACATTAGACGAAGCAAAGAACGCAGAAAAAACATCAGTAAGTACTACAAAAACTTGGGTTTTTAATGCTGATAATGTGCGTGACTTCGCATTTGGAAGCAGCCGTAAATTTATTTGGGATGCTTTAGCAACCAATGTAGAAGGCAAGAAGGTAATGAGCATGAGTGCTTATGGAAAAGAAGCTTATGGTTTATACCGTAAGTTTTCAACGAAGGCAGTGGCGCATACTATTAAATCTTATTCTAAATTTTCTATCCCTTATCCATACCCTGTAGCACAAAGTATTGAAGCTGCTAATGGAATGGAATATCCAATGATTTGCTTTAACTATGGTCGTACTGAAAAAGATGGATCATATACCGAAGCAACTAAAAACGGAATGTTAGGTGTAGTGATTCACGAAGTAGGCCATAACTTTTTTCCAATGATTGTGAACTCTGACGAGCGTCAATGGTCATGGATGGACGAGGGATTAAATTCTTACGTACAATATTTAACACAAGAATTATACGACAACAAATTCCCTTCTCGTGGTGGTCCAGCTTGGTCCATTGTGGATTACATGAAATTGCCTAAGGATCAATTAGAGCCTATCATGACAAATAGTGAAAACATTATTGGTTTTGGCCCTAATGCATATACTAAACCAGCAACAGGTTTAAATATTTTACGTGAAACCATTATGGGTCGTGATTTATTTGACTACTCATTTAAAGAATATGCTAGACGTTGGGCATTTAAACATCCAACACCAGCCGATTTATTTAGAACCATGGAAGATGCGAGTGCCGAAGACTTAGATTGGTTTTGGAGAGGCTGGTTCTATAGCATTGATCCATGTGACATTGCGATTGACACCGTTAAGCATGCTGTTTACGATGCAAGTGCTGCAGCACCAACAGGTGGTGGCGGAATGGGACCTCGTGGTGGAGGCAATGGCGGCGGAAGAGGTTTAGACAAGCCTGCCGTAAATGCTTTTGAGGATATTTCTAAAATTAGAAATAAAGAAGACAAGTCAATTGTTTTCTTGACCGATTCAGATACTACTTTAAGAGATTTTTATTGGAGATATGATAGAGGGATTGAGCCATACGATTCTGTAACAAAACAACCTGCTCCAAATTTTGGCGCTCCTTCTGTTTTAACAGATGAAGAAAAAGCGAAGTATGCAGATGCAAATTTATATGAAATTACTTTTATTAATAAAGGTGGTTTGGTGATGCCAATTATTGTTGAGTTTGCTTTTGCAGATGGTACTAAAGAAACAAAACGTATCCCTGCTCAAATTTGGAGAAAAAATGAAAACAAAGTAACAAAGGTTTTCTACACCAATAAAAAAGCAGTATCTATTAAATTAGATCCAATGCGTGAAACAGCGGACATTGATGAAACCAACAATAGCTGGCCTAATGTAGCAGAGCCAAGCAAGTTTACATTGTTTAAATCTAGAAATGTAGGTCGTGGTCAATCTATGGGATTGTCTCCGATGCAGGCTGCCACAAATAAGAAGTAATGGTAAGTGCTATATCGATATCAAAAAAGCCCCTGATTTTTCAGGGGCTTTTTTGATATTCTTTGGGATGCATAAAACTTCTTTCCCCGCATCAGATGCATAATACTTCTTTCCCCGCATCAGATGCATAATACTTCTTTCCCCGCATCAGATGCTATCGCATCTTCTTATCGGGTGCTTTCGTATCCTCTACTTCCAAACTATGTGCTGCTGACTTGTAATTTTTCCATTTTGTTATTGCTGCTTGAATATCGGATGGTAATTCGCTCTCAAAACGCATTAACGCCTCGGTACTGGGATGCACAAATCCAAGGGTGGCTGCATGTAAAGCACATCTTGGGCAAGCTTCAAAACAGTTATCTACAAACTGTTTGTACTTAGTATAAACAGTGCCTTTTAATATTCTGTCTCCACCATATTCAGCATCGTTAAATAAGGTATGCCCAATATGTTTCATGTGCACACGAATTTGGTGTGTACGTCCCGTTTCTAAAACACAAGAAACTAGGGTGGTGTAGTTATATCTTTCTATTACTTTATAATGGGTAATCGCATGTTTGCCTACTTCTCCTTCTGGATAAGCGTCAAACATTTTTCTAGAAGTCTTATGTCGTGCAATATGCGCTATTACAGTATCCTCGTCTTTTTCCATATCGCCCCATACTAAGGCAACATATTTTCTTTCAACGGTATGATTAAAAAATTGCTTTGCTAAATGACTTGCCGCTTCAGCTGTTTTTGCTAGTACAATTAATCCGGTGGTATTTTTATCTATTCTATGCACCAATCCAAATCTTGGAAGTACTTCTTCGTTTAAATTTGGATTTTGCGAAAGCAAGTGATGTGCAACACCATTTAGTAAAGTACCTGTATAATTTCCAATACCAGGATGTACCACCATATTAGATGGCTTATTAATTACCATTATTGCATCATCCTCATACACAATATCCAAATCCATTTGTTCTGGCTTTAGTTCTGTGTATTCTGGATTTACATAACTCATATAGGTAACCTCATCACCCGGACGCGTCTTGTAATTGCTTTTTACCACTTTGCCGTTCACTGTTAAAAAACCACCTTCAATTCCGTTTTGTAATTTGCTACGCGTCATACCTATGATGCGCATTTGAACCCATTTGTCTATACGCATTGGTTCCTGTCCTTTATCTACTATAAAAGTCAGTTTCTCATAAACTTCCTCGTTGTTTTCGTCTTGTATTAAATCTTGTTCAGTTGACATGTTGCAAAAGTAGGATATTGCTGCTTAGTTTGTAACTTTGTTCCATGCGCCAAAAAGTATATTTTGAGGATTTAGGGCTTAAATCTTATCAGCCTACCTGGGATTATCAGGAGTCGCTATTGGCAAATAATACAAAAATCAAGTCTAAGGCCAGGGAAAAGGAGGAAGATGTTCGCCAAACAGCAACGGAGCATCGTTTGTTATTTGTAGAACATCCGCCCGTTTTTACGCTTGGGAAAAATGGCAAAAGAGAACATGTTTTAGTGTCAGCCGAGCATTTGAAAAAACTAGGCATTGAGTTTTTTCATATTAACAGAGGAGGAGATATTACCTATCATGGCCCTCAACAATTAGTAGGGTATCCCATTATGGATCTAGATAAATTTAAAACCGATTTGGGTTGGTATTTAAGAAGTTTAGAACAAGTAATTATAGATACGATTGCAGAATATGGATTGGTGGGGGAAAGAAGTGCCGGGGAGACGGGTGTTTGGTTACAACCCAATGATCCTTTTATGGCGCGCAAAATTTGTGCCATGGGCATAAAATGTAGTAGATGGATAACCATGCATGGCTTTGCTCTAAACGTGAATCCGGATCTTTCCCATTTTGAATATATTGTTCCCTGTGGTATTCAAGGGAAAACGGTGACTTCCTTAGAAAAAGAATTGGGCTATAAAGTAAACTATGAGGAAGTAAAAGAAAAAATTAAAAAACATTTCCAACTTATTTTTGAAGCTGATTTAATTTAATAAGTTTTTTATTACTTGTGCATTCTGGTTCAATCAACTAGCATTTAATATTTTAGGACTCCTTCAGCTAAGGATCTATTCCCTTGCAAGCCTCCGCTATGTATAATTAAAACTTTACTATCCGGTTTAAAAAATTTTTGTTGCATTAATTGCTCTACAGCATAAAACACTTTGCTAGTATATACAATATCTGTTGGTATTTTCGTATGGTCCCATAAACGATTCATGAATTCAATTTGCAAAGGTGTTGTTTTGGCATAGCCGCCTTGATGAAAATCATGTAAAAGTTCAAATTTTGAATCTTTATTTGCTAGTAAATTTAAAATTTCATTTTTGATGGAACCTTCGTTTTTTAATACGGGGATGCCTATTATATATTGACGAGGACTTGCTGCATTCATGATTCCTGCAATCATAGTGCCCGTTCCTACTGCACTAATAATATAATCGTATGCATGTATTGGGTTTTCAATAAAGGTCTTTGTATTATTTGATTGATCCCAATCACGAATGATGGTGCTAGCGCCTTTTGCACCTAAGGTTCCATATCCGCCCTCATCTATAAAAAAAGTTTCCTGCTGGCCATTTGTATTTTTGGAAAGTAGTTCCTTTTTGTTTTCTTGAAAAGAGGTTCTACCTAAATGAATAAGTTGCATTCCATAAGAAACTGCTTCCTGTAAACTTTTTGTGATGGGTTCACCTTCGTTGCTACGAACATAACCAATACTATTTAAGCCATTTATTTGTGCTGCATAGGCAAGGGCCACTAAGTGGTTGGAGTAGGGGCCGCCAAAACTTGCAATGGTTTTAGCATTTAAATCCATTGCTTCCTTTATGTAGTATCTTAATTTATACCATTTATTGCCACTTACAACAGGGTGTATTTGATCCAAGCGCAACACTTCTATGGCAATTATGTTATTGCTTAGATATGGAATGGGTTCAATGACTGGATTTGTGTTCAAACTTTTTATTTTTAATGAAAATCAGCTATTTTTGTAAACTGTATTTTTATAATAAGTAAAAGTACAAAATAAAAAACTTGAAAAATGAGTGCACCTACATTAGTAATATTGGCAGCAGGAATGGCAAGCAGATACGGTAGTCAAAAACAAACCGAAGGTTTTGGTCCCAGTGGAGAAACCATTATGGATTATTCTATTTATGATGCCATCAGGGCTGGGTTTGGTAAAGTAGTTTTTATCATCAGAGAAGATTTTAGTGAAGCGTTTAAAGCAAGCTTTGAACCTAAGTTAAATGGCAAAATCGCAACTGATTATGTTTACCAATCCATAGATAAATTTACTGAGGGTAAAAACGTAAATCCTGAAAGGACAAAACCTTGGGGAACAGCACACGCGGTATTGTGTACAAAAGGAGCTGTGAATGAGCCTTTCGCTGTTATCAATGCCGATGATTATTATGGTGCTGAAGCTTTTGTTCAAGCCTATGATTTTTTAACGAAAGAATGTAATAATCGTACCTACTGTATTTTAGGGTACGAACTATCCAATACCTTAAGCGAGAATGGAACGGTAAGCAGGGGTGTTTGTAGCATGGACGCGCAAAATGTGTTAACTCAAATTAATGAGCGGACTAAAATTTATAGAAAGGACGGTATAATTGTATTTGAGGAGGATGGTATTGAAACCCCATTGGCAGAGGATACTAGAGTGAGTATGAATTTTATGTGCTTTGCACCTAATTTTATTGATTTGTGTGCCCAGGAATTTGAACAATTTTTATTGACCCAAGGACAAGCGCTAAAATCAGAGTTTTACATACCAGTTGTTACCGGTCAGTTTGCTAAATTAGGTTTAGGGGATGTGAAAGTTATTCCGACCAATGCAAAATGGTTTGGCGTAACCTATAAAGAAGATGCTCCCATGGTGAAAGCAAATATAGACGCCTTGGTAACCGCAGGCATTTACCCCGATAAATTATGGT
>CAIOYQ010000154.1 GCA_903862505.1 uncultured Bacteroidota bacterium | reverse complement strand
GGGGAGATTGTGATTGTGGTTGCGGGGAGGGAATAGATTACATACCATTCTCCATTTACAAATGCCTGTTGTTTTGCTGCCTTTTTTATCTTAAATTTAGTTTTGTTTTAAACTTTAATTTGATTCTTATAATAGGGTCATCAAACCATTATATATGTTAAATAAAATAGCATCCTTGTTGTCATTATTTGTAATGTCTGTATTATTTTCAAATGCCCAAGCCGATCGTTGGCAACAACGTATTAACTACAACATCAAAGCAAGTTTGGATGTAAATACCAATATTATAAAAGGTACCGAGGAAATTGTGTACGATAATAATAGTACGGACACTTTAACAAAAGTATATTTCCATTTATACTGGAATGCTTTCCAACCCAATTCAGTAATGGATATTCGTAGTCGTGAATTAGGGAAAAACACGATGACCAACCGAAGAGGGGATGTAGTAAAGGATTGGGATGCGCGTGTGACTGATAGGATTGAAAAATTATCGCCCACTGAAATTGGATATCAAAGAGTAAGCACCATTACTATTAATGGTAAGGCACAAAATTTAATCGAGCACGAAACTATTTTAGAAGTGCAATTAACGCAACCCATTTTACCAAAGTCGTCTGTGAAAATGAGTGTAGCATTTGAAGCGCAAGTGCCAAAACAAATTAGAAGATCGGGCAGAGATAATGCGGAAGGAGTTCGTTATTCAATGAGTCAGTGGTATCCTAAAATGGTGGAATATGATTATCAAGGATGGAACACCAATCCTTATATCGCTAGAGAGTTTTATGGCGTGTGGGGTAATTACGACGTGACTTTACAATTAGATCAAAACTATATGGTGGCCGCAACGGGAGTATTGCAAAATCCAACAGCAACAGCGAATGCACAAGGTGTAAAGTCTTGGAATTTTAAAGGAAGTAATATTCATGATTTTGTTTGGGCTGCAGATGATCATTTTAAGCATTTATCAAAAGAAGTAAGAAAAGGATTAACCCTTCATGTTTATTATAAAGAAAAAGATGCGAGAGCCGACAGCGCATGGGGTAATGTTTTATGGGCTGCTGAAAAAATGTTGCCGTATATGGAAAAGAAATTTGGGGCGTATCCTTATCCGCAATATTCTTTTATTCAAGGTGGTGATGGAGGAATGGAGTATGCAATGGCTACTTTGTTAAAAGGACCTGGGCTAGGAACGGTGTTTCATGAGTGGATGCATAGTTGGTATCAGCATATATTAGGTACCAACGAAAGTTTATTCCCTTGGATGGATGAAGGATTTACAAGTTATGCAGAAGAAGCGGTGTCCTATGAGTACAATCAAACTTTTGCAACCAGTTCACCTTTTATAAGTGCAAGAGAAAAAGCGCAAATTTTGGTAGGCAATGAAAGAGCAAAAACACAATTACCTGCAGTGCAATATGGTAATTATATGGGCTATTTAGGCTTGGCTAAAAGTGGTTTGGAAGAACCTATGAGTACCCATTCCGATCACTTCAATACTAATTATGCATACAGTAGTGCTGCGTATAGCAAGGGAGGTACTTTCTTAGGTTTCTTGGGTTATATTATTGGTGACTCAGTGCGTGATAAAGTATTAATAAACTATTATAACACTTGGAAATTTAAACATCCTAATGCAAATGATTTTATTCGTGTTGCAGAAAAAACAAGTGGCATTCAATTAGAATGGTTTAAAGAATATTGGGTGAACAGCACCAAGACCGTTGATTTTGGTTTAAATGATATACAAGCTACACCAACGGGAGCCATCATTAGTTTGCAACGCATTGGCAAAATGCCAGCACCATTGGAAGTATTAATTACCTACAAGGACGGAAGTAGTGAATTGCATTATATTCCATTGGATTTAATGTTGGCAAATAAAGTAGCAGAAGGAAATGACAATAGAATTGTACATCCTGAATGTAAATGGGTACAACCTACCTATACTTTTGAAACCACGAAGCCATTAAGCGCATTAAAGTCCATTGAAATTGATCCAAGCTATCGTTTACCAGATGTAAATAGAAGTAATAATAAATTAGAGATACCTAATTAAAAGTTTGCTTTATAAGCAGAAGAAATAGATAAAATTTGAATGAACTTCGAAACATAGCGTTAAGAAAATAGAATTTTACATCGTTAAAAAATTGTGCATGTCTGAGCGAAGCGAGTTCACAATTTTAGATGTCAAATTCTATTTTTAGCGTTAAATGTTGAGCAGTAAATGAAAATTTTCATCTATTTCTTCACTTGTATAATATACTTCTCTTTAAAATACTCCTCCTGGAAAATGTCATAAATGGACATCATTTTAGGGCGTACCCCGCTTTCAAAAATTTCTTGATGCAAATCGCCACCTTTTAAGCAAATGAGTCCATTGGGTTGGTTCGGTTTTTTATTTATGATTGGACCGGCCCATTTCCATAAATCTTTTAAAGGCGCCACTGCACGGCTAATGGCGTAATCAAATTTCTTATTTTTGATTTCTTCTACGCGCGTGTGTTGTGTTTTGATATTTTTAATACCCACCATTTCACAAACAGCATCCACTACTTTTAGTTTCTTCGCAATACTATCTACTGCCAAGAATTGCACTTCTGGAAAAAATATAGCCATTGGTACGCAGGGGAATCCCCCACCGCAACCTATGTCAATCACCTGAGTGCCTTTTTCCCATTCTGCAATGGCTGCAATGCTTAATGAATGCAATACATGGTGTAAATAAAGCTGATCAATGTCCTTTCTAGAGATTACATTAATCTGACTATTCCATTCGGTATAGGCCGCGTCTAATCCAGCCAATTGAGTTAATTGTGTTGGCGTGAAGTCGGCAAAGTATTTAGTAATTAATTCCAATTTTTGTTCGGTGCTTTCCATACGCTAGGTAAAGTAAATAAGTAATAAAATATGGACCATAGGTCAAAAAATAAATACCAAGGCCACAAATCCAATTCATTTAATTTTTTCATGGTACTTCTTAACACAATTCCTTGAATTAAAAAACGCGCGCCCCAAATACTTGCAATTAAAGTATATTCCTTAGTAAGTATTAATGCAGT
>CAIOYQ010000153.1 GCA_903862505.1 uncultured Bacteroidota bacterium | reverse complement strand
CGGAGCTGATAAAGTAACCGGTAAAGCAAGATATACTGCAGAACATAGTCTTCCCAATTTAGCATACGCCGTTTTTGTAACGAGTACCATTGCTAAAGGAACCATTAAAAACCTGGATGTATCTAAAGCACTTGAGATGCCGGGTGTATTAGATGTTATTTATTATGCCAACTGTCCTGTGGTACCTGGATATAATTCCAATGCTGCAGAAAGACCTAAGAATGTTTCAGAATGGAGAGGGCATAAAGTGCTGTATGATAATAAGGTTCGTTTTTTTGGTCAACCTATTGCCTTAATTGTAGCGGATAGTTTAGAAAATGCAAATGCGGCCATCCGTTTTGTAAAAGCAGATTATGAAATCGAAAAATTTGAAACCAATTTTGATAAAGCCAGACTAGATGCTGCAAATTTAAAAGCACCCATTAATTATAAAAGAGGTACGGGTAATACAAAAACAGTTGCAGCCACTGCCGATGGAGAATATAATATTCCAATTGAAGTACATAGTCCCATGGAGTTACAAGCAACCATTGCATATTGGGAAGCGGAGGATAAATTGCTTTTATACGATAAAACACAGGGACCAAAAAGTACACAAGGTACGGTTGCGAGAACCTTTGGTTTGCCTGAAAAAAATGTGCGCGTGATTGCCGAAAATGTGGGCGGTGCATTTGGAAGTAGTTTAAGATCATGGTCCAATGTGCCTGCTGCATGTATTGCTGCTAAAAAATTAAACCGACCCGTGAAGTTAGTGCTTACGCGTCCTCAAATGTTTAGCTTAATTGGCTATCGTCCTCAGTCCTGGCAAAAAGTAAATATTGCTGCGGATGCAGAAGGTAATTTCTTATCCATTAATCATGAAGCCATTAGCAATACTTCCCGTTATGAAGATTTTAGAGAAGGGATTGTAGACGTTTCTAAGTTTTTATATGCTTGTGAAAATGTAACTACTAAATATAGTTTGCTTCCTTTGGATTTAAGTACGCCTATTTGGATGCGTGGTCCAGGTGAAGCATCTGGTTGTTTTGCATTAGAGTCTGCGATTGATGATTTGTCTTATCAATTAAAAATGGATCCCATTGCATTAAGAATAAAAAACTTTACAACCATTAATCCAGAAAATAAATTGCCTTTCTCTGACATTAATTTGAAAGCCTGTTATGAATATGGTGCTGAAAAAATTGGTTGGAAAAATAGATCAGCGGTTCCCGGAAAATTAAAAGAAAATGGTTGGTTCATTGGTTATGGAATGGCGGTGGGTGTATTCGGTGCCGGCAAAGGCGCTGCTTCGGTTAGAATTGTATTAAGCAATGATGGTAAATTATTAATAGAGTGTGCGGTGAGTGATATGGGACCAGGTACCACTACCTCAATGACTAAGATTGCTGCAGAAGCGATGCAGATGCCCATTGCAAAAATTAAATTTAAACTAGGCGACTCCGATTTGCCTCCAGGTCCTTCACAAGGTGGATCAGGTACTACTTCCACAGTGGGCTCGGCGGTAGATTTAGCATGTAAAACGGTACAACAAAAATTAAAGGAACTGGCGATTCAGTTTGCTCCTGTATTTGCCGGTGCCACTGCCGATGCATTGGATGTAAAAAATGAGATGGTATTACTGAAAGCAGATGCTACCAAAAATACGGACATTGTTGGTTTATTGAAATTAGCCAATCAAGAAAAAATAGATTTAATTATTAATTCTACTGGTAAAACACCGGAGCAATTAAAGTTCACGAGTAATTCTTTTTCATCGCACTATGTTAAAGTTGCTGTGAATGCGCAGAATGGTAAAATTAAAGTACTAGAAGTGGTGACTACAGGAGACGCTGGTAAAATAATTAGTCCTAAAACAGCCCGAAGCCAAATGATAGGTGGGGTGGTAGGTGGTATTGGTATGGCTTTATCTGAAAAATTAGATATAGACCACGCTACTGGACAAATTATCAACGCAAGTTTTGGAGACTATCATGTTCCATTACATTCGCAGATTCCGAAGACAGACGCTTGGTTTGTAAATAAGCCGGACTTGAATGTAAACGATATTGGTGCAAAAGGAATAGGAGAGATTGCACTCATTGGTTTTGCAGCAGCTGTTTCCAATGCGGTTTATAATGCAACGGGTAAAAGAGTAAGAGACCTTCCCATTACACCAGAAAAACTTGGTTTTAAAACGGCGAAAGTGTAAAAGCAGTAAATAACTTATGCAAATTTTAGGATACAAACAAAAGCGGCGCATCAATGATGCGCCGCTTTTTCTTTTACAAAACCATCTCAACAAAAACCAAACTTATAATTTATAACCATCATCTGCTACTAACTGTGCACATATTCTGCGACGTGCTTCCTTGGAGTTAAACGAATCTACTTTTGTGAATCGCTTTAAGCCAATTTGCATCATTCTTAGTTCATCTCCTTCGGCAAAGCTATTTAATGCATCTTTTCCTGCTTTGTTTATGGCATCGGCTGCATCATAAATATATGTGCGTACAATATCTGCCTGCACTGCGGTTGCTGCTTCTCCTCTTTGTGTGGTTAATTTTTCTAATCTTAATAATGCCGACTCTGCATGGTAAGTAATAATAGACATGTCTGCAATATTCATTAATATCTCTTGCTCCTTATTCAAGGTCATCATTAATTTTTGTACGGCGGCGCCCGCTACCATTAAAATACATTTCTTAAAATTAGCAATGTACTTTTTCTCTTTTGCAAAAGCGCCTTCTTCCTCCGAACCAAAATCGGGGATACTCATTAATTCTTGTTGCACCGTTAATGCCGGCCCCATTAAATCTAACTTTCCTTTCATGGCACGCTTTAATACCATGTCCACTGTAAGCAATCGATTAATTTCATTCGTGCCCTCGTATATTCTGTTAATACGACTATCGCGATACGCTTTTGAAATTACATACTCGTCGCTATATCCATTTCCTCCATGCACTTGTACACCTTCGTCTACTACATAATCCAACACCTCTGATCCAAATACTTTTAATATGGCACACTCAATGGCATACTCTTCGGCAGCACCCAGTAAACTTTCTGATAAATTTTTTCCGGCTGCAGCCAATTCTGCTTCCATCTCGTCAATATTGTGTGATACGCGGTATAAGGCTGTTTCACCCACCCACATTCTAATAGCCATTTCTGCTAATTTATGTCGGATGGCACCAAATTTTACAATGGGTAGTTTAAACTGCTCTCTTGTTTTTGCATACTGTACCGAAGTGGTAATTGCATGACGCGCTCCTCCTAAAGTGGCAGCGCCTAATTTTAAACGACCAATATTTAATACGTTAAATGCAATTAAATGTCCTTTGCCAATTTCACCCAATACATTTTCAACGGGCACTTTACAATCATTAAAATACAATTGCACCGTACTAGATCCCTTAATACCCATTTTATGTTCTTCCGGTCCTTGTGTAAAACCTTCCATGCCTCTTTCTAAAATAAAACCGGTAAACTGCTCGCCATCAATTTTTGCAAACACCGTATAAATGTCTGCGAAACCACCATTGGTGATCCAGCATTTTTGTCCATTTAATATATAATGTTTTCCATCGGCCGATAAAATTGCAGTTGATTTTGCACTCAATGCATCCGATCCACTATTGGGTTCGGTTAAACCATACGCCCCTTTCCATTCTCCACTTGCTAATTTGGGTACATATTTTTGACGTTGTGCCTCGGTACCAAAATATAAAATTGGTAAGGTTCCAATTCCGGTATGTGCTGCATTGGCAACAGAAAAAGAAAAACCACCGCCTAAATATTCTGCAACAATGGTGGCGGTAATAAATTCTTTACCCAATCCTCCATATTGCTCAGGAACAGTAATGCCTAAAAGCCCCTGCTCACCTGCCTTTGCAAGTAATGAGGGCATTAAGCCGGGCTCTAGTTTATCAATCCTATCTGCAACGGGTAATACTTCTGTGTCTACAAACTGATTGCACATATCGCGCACCATTAACTGCTCTTCGTTAAAATCTTCTGGAATAAAAACATCGGCTGCTTTTACTTCCTTAATAATCCATTCTCCTCCGTGAATTGTTGTACCCATAAAATTTAATTTAATTTTCTTCGAATATTTTTTACACTTTATATTTCAGTGTGATTTAAGTTAAGTCGGGGTGTGTTAAATTGTCGTACACTCTTTGTAAAACATTTTTCACGGTTTCAATTTCTTCCTTCGAAATATTTTGCAAAGCTTCGTTCATGGTTTGATTGGCTAGCTCGTAGGTCATTTGCTGCAATGGTTTTGCTGCATCCGTTAAACACACTTTATTAATGCGTCTGTCGGTGGTACTCGCTACACGCGTAACCAATCCTAATTTTTCTAAATTATCAATGAGTCTGGTGATACTTGCTTTGTCTCGGAATGTACGCGTCCCTAATTCTTGTTGACTTAATCCGTCCTCTTTCCACAAGTGATACAAAACGGACCATTGCTCAATGGTAATTTCAAGACCAGCGGTACGATAATTTTTTTGTAGTCGACGGGCAACAGCAGTCGTAGCCATGCCATTTATGACACTGTATAATTCCCCTCGTTTAAATTGGTTGTTTGACATATAGTTAGTTATGCAACTAATTCAAAAGTACGCCGAATTTGACAATTTCTACAAATTTTTGGCCTTGAAAGGCAGTAACTTTGCCCTATGCTTTCAATTTTGACCAACTGTTTAGCCGTTTTGACCATTTTATACGCCCTTTTACTGGTGGCGTATAGCTATTGGTTTAGCAAATTGATCATTTTTAAGCCAGTGCATCCAGCTGTCAATAATGAACCTACTCATTTTACCATTGTGATCCCCGCCCGTAATGAGGCTGCTAATATTAAAGCTTGTGTAGATTCAATTTTAGCACAGGACTATCCTTTGGATTTTTTTGAAATTATTGTGGTAGATGATTTTTCGGAGGACACGACTCCAGACATTGTAAAAGAGATGGGATTGTTATATTCGAATATTCATTTATTAAGTCTGGCCGATTATTTTAAATCAGACGAGATGAATTCTTTTAAAAAGAAAGCCATTGAAAAAGCAGTGAGTCATGCCAAAGGAAATTGGATTGTAACTACCGATGCAGATTGCATTATCCCAAAACATTGGTTGAGTTTATACCATGCCTACATCCTAAAAAATAATCCTGTGTTTGTGGCAGCACCGGTTATGTTTATAAAAGAGTCGGGTGTTTTAAATGAATTTCAAGTACTTGATTTTTTAGCGCTGCAAGGCATTACGGCTGCTGCAGTGGGCGCTGGTAAACATTCTATGAGCAATGGTGCTAATTTAGCTTTTGAGAAATCGGCCTTTATTGCAGTAGGTGGATATCAGGGAGTAGATCAAATTGCAAGTGGGGATGATATGTTTTTAATGCATAAAATGAAAGTGACTTTATCTAATAGAATTGGTTATTTATTTCATCCCGGTGCCATTGTCTTAACTAAAACAATGAGTAATTGGAAGGACTTTATTATGCAAAGAATTAGATGGTCCAGTAAAGCACGCTATTATGATGACAACTCTATTTTTTGGGTGTTGTTATTAGTGTATCTGTATAATCTTTTCTTACTGGTTTTACTTTTTGCAGGGGCGTATATTCCTGTTTTAATTTCATTGGCTATTAAAACAATTTTTGAATTGATTTTTTTGACGCCGGTTTCCAAATTTTATCAATTAACAGGCGAATTACGCTATTTCCCACTGTTTCAGCCCCTTCACATTGTATACACCCTGGTTGCTGGGCTATTTGGCCAAGTAAAAACATACACTTGGAAGGGAAGAAGGGTGAAATAAGCCCTAAATATTTGTTTGCCGAACCTTGTAAATTCGTAATTTTGTGACCTAAATGATTGAGTTTATGTCTACAGAAACTTTAGAACAAGCCGCCCCTTTAACTGCAAAAGATTTTTCTTCGGACCAAGAAGTACGTTGGTGCCCTGGTTGTGGAGATTATTCCATTTTAGCCTCTGTACAAAAAGTAATGCCAACGATTGGTGTGCCAAGAGAAAATATTGTAATCATAAGTGGTATTGGTTGTAGTAGCCGTTTCCCTTATTATATGAACACATATGGTATGCACTCTATCCATGGTCGTGCAACAGCCATTGCGAGTGGATTAAAAGCATCTCGTCCTGAATTAAGTGTTTGGATTGTTGCAGGTGATGGTGACTCCATGAGTATTGGTGGTAACCATACTATTCATATGTTGAGAAGAAACTTTAATGTAAACTTTTTAGTTTTCAATAACCAAATTTATGGTTTAACAAAAGGTCAGTATTCTCCAACTTCTGAGTTAAATAAAATTACGAAGAGTACACCAATGGGAAGTATCGATCATCCATTTAATCCTGCTGCATTAGCATTAGGTGCGGATGCAACTTTTGTAGGTCGTACCATGGATCGTGATCCTAAGCATATGCAATTTATGATTACACGTGCCAATGAACATAAAGGAACATCGTTTTTAGAAATCTATCAAAACTGTAACATCTTTAACGATGGTGCATTTGAAATATTTACAGAGAAATCAACCAAGCCTTTACATGCATTGTTCTTAGAGCAAGGCAAGCCATTGACTTTTGGCGCGAATGGTGAATTCGGTTTACATTTTGACGGCATGCGCCCAGAAGTAGTAACCATTGGAGAAAAATATAGTGCAGACGATTTATGGATACATGATGAGAAAGATTTTTATAAAGCACAAATCTTAACACGTTTGTTTGACAACCCATCTGAACCAGGTGCGGTATTCCCACGTCCTTTTGGCGTATTCTTTACTGCAGACCGTCCTTGTTATGAGGATATGATGGCTTTGCAATTAGAAGAGTCTTTAGTGAAAGGCCCTGGCGATTTAGATAAATTAATTCGCGGTCGCGAGACTTGGGATATTAAATAGTTTTTAAAGGTCAATATAATTTCTTTTAAGGGCCGTCATCACCATGGCGGTCCTTTGTTTTACCTGCAACTTTTTAAATATCCGATCTCGATATCCATAAATAGCCTTCACCGTTTTTTGTAGGCTGATCGCAATTTCTTCATAGCTTTCATCACGCACACAAGCTTGAATAAAATTTATTTCATTTTGAGTGAGTGGACTGTTGTTAAAATGTAGTTCCTTTATTTGAATATCTCCTTTTCTATTATTAATAATGAGCTTTAATTTGTCAGCTGTTATTTTATATTTTGTCCGTTCGTAGACGCATTTTTTAAAATCTATCAGGGGCTCGTCTGTAAAAAAGAAACCGTTGAGCCCGTTTCTTAATAAAAAGCAGATTCCTTTCATGAATTTAGATTCTGACTTTAATAAAATATAAGGGTGATTACTCTTTACTTTAATGGCTTTGATTGTTTTGACCAATTCGGTATAAGGATAGGCATCAGAAAGGATACAAAGATCGGGGGGCAGTGATTGGCTTTGGATG
>CAIOYQ010000152.1 GCA_903862505.1 uncultured Bacteroidota bacterium | reverse complement strand
AATTATTTTTAATTGAAAGATCTAATATTATAAATATAGTTTTTCAAATTGCTTATTTGTTTTTTGCGATCGCTTTTTGAACTTGAATTACTACGCTGATTTTTTAAATTTTTAAAGTCGCCTTTCGTTTTATCACTTGCAGCGATTATGTCAAAAATCTTATCCGATTTAATGGCAAATGCAACGCCTTCCAATTGCTTTTGACGTGTATTAATAATACCAATCAATTCTGCATTTTCGTTGAAAACGGGCGCCCCAGAGTAACCTGGGTTGGCACTAATTTGTAATTGATAAGCATTGTTATCACCCTCAAAGCCTGTTTTTGCACTCAAATACCCCTTGCCATATACAATATCGTTATCGCTTCTAGGATAACCTAAAGTGTAAATTTCTTCGCCCAGTTCGCTTGTGTTTTTACGAATTGTATAGGGGATATTTTTAGGAGCTATGAAATCCGCGTCATTAATTTTTAGCAATGCTAAATCGGATGCTTGGTCGGCGTATATAATATCTGCATTCAATTCCTTACCATCGCTGCTTATTACCATTGCTTTATTTCCTTTTAATACATGTGCATTGGTAATCATATACCCTTTGGTGTCAATTAAGAAACCAGTACCACCACTTATTAATACTGCATTTTCAGGTAATTTTGTTTTCACTTCGTTTATTAAGTTCCCCTGTGCAAGCTGATTGTTTTTAATAATTTCAATGGCTTTGTTTAATTGTAAAACCTGACTTCCATTTAAGCTGGGTGAAAAGTATAAAGTCATCACGGTTGTAAACATGGCTATTAAACCACCTACAGTAGCGGCAATGGCCGTTACTTTCTTGTACCTATGCCATAATTGAATTATTTTATAAGTAGTAGATTGTTCGTTAACGGGCGTCCATGTTCCTGCATCAAATAAAGTATTAAAAGTAATCTCTGATAATTTTGAGAAGTTTTTTCTATTCGCATAATTGTCCATCTCATGCAAAAGCATATCATGTTCCACCACCATCTGGTCTATCTCAGGATTGGTCTTGCGCAAAGATTCAAATTGACTTGCCTCGGCAGGAGACATTTCTCCCGACAAGTACCTTTCAATTGTTTCTAATAACTGTATGTCATCCATTGTGTTCATTTCTTTTTATTTAATCTCCAATGTTATATTGCGCAAAAAACAATTTTTTCAAGCGCAGTAAACATTTATACTTTTGGTTTTTGGCATTGTCTGAATTGGTATATCCAAACTCATCCGCTAATTCCTGCATTCCCTTTTTGTTTAAATAGTAACCTTCTAATAACCCTTTGCAAGGCTCTCCCAAACTATTTAAAGCGCGATCCATCATGTCAAAAGCAGCATCTTTTTGAGCAGCTTCCTCTACATCTGATACTACCGAAATAGCCTCTTCTTCTGTATTTAAAGGGCTACTATATTTGCCCATTTGTTGTAAACGTTTTAGCCATAAATGTTTACAAATTGAAAATAGGTAGGTTTTTATTTGACAGGTAAGTGAAAACGATTCATTCTGTACTTTTTCGTACAAAGCAATCATTGCTTCCTGAAAAATATCCTTTGCGTCATCAAAAGAGCCGTTATTGTTGGTAACGAAATGCTGAATCATCCCAAAATGACGCTGATAGAGTGTTTCCACTGCTTTAGAGTCATTATTTGCCAATCCCTTTAAAAGGCTATGTTCGTTGTAATCAGCTTTCAAGATATTAATACTTAGATCGTTCAAAAGTAACCCAAAATGGCTATTTTTTATTTTTTTTACTTTTTTTGTCAAATAGGGGGTTACTTTTTATTAATTAGGGTATTAAGGGTATAATTAATCATTAAAAACTTTGAAAATGAAAAAAGTATTCGCAATTTTCGCTATCGCTGCATTAACTGCATGTGGTGACGCTGCAACTGAATCAACTGTAACTCCAGAAGCTACAACTGTAACTCCAGAAGCTACAACTGCAACTCCAGAAGCTACAACTGCAACTCCAGAAGCAACAACTGCAACTCCAGCTGCAAAGCCTTAATTAGAAGTATAAAACTTCTTGCAAGAAGGTCCCTCCGAAATTCGGAGGGATTTTTTATTTATATACGAATAATTGTTAGTAAAATGTAAAAAACTTTACTGTTTTAGCCTATAATCGGGCATTTTAGCCTATATTTGTGCCACGATGAAAGCAAATAGCAACTGGTTTTACTTTTTCTTTTATTTCTACTTTAACCAAAGTAGCCGGGTAGTATTTGTAAAAGCATAAACGAAATAACTAAATATACCATCCCGGCCTAAACAGCCGGGATTTTTTTTAACTAATTGGACCAAAAGTCAGGACAAAACAAGGATGAACAAGAAAGTAACGATACAAGGATATGAGGGTAGTTTCCACCAAGTGGCTGCTAGGCAGTTTTTTGGCAAAACGGTAGAGGTGATTACTTGCGATACTTTTAGAGAAGTGGTTAAAATAGGAGCGGATTCCAAACAATCGGATGGGGCAGTGATGGCGATTGAAAATTCAATTGCTGGCAGCATTTTACCTAATTATAACTTATTGCAAAAAAGCAATTTGAAAGTGATAGGGGAAGTGTATTTACAGATTAGTCAAAACTTATTAGTAAACCCAGGGGTGAAACTTTCTGATATCAAAGAAGTACATAGTCATCCCATGGCTATTTTACAATGTTTGGATTATCTAGAAGAACATCATTTTAAATTGGTGGAGTCGGAGGATACGGCTTTAAGTGCAAAGATGGTTCATCAGCACAAAAGCAAACATATCGCAGCCATTGCAAGTAAGTTTGCCGCACAGCTTTATAATTTAGAAGTGATTGCTCCAGACGTGCACACACTTAAAAATAATATTACCCGTTTTTTAATATTAGCACCCGCTAAAATGAAAATAGAAATCGAAGATGCAAATAAAGCATCTATCTATTTTCAAACGGACCACTCTAAGGGAATTCTTTCCAAAATATTGGCGAAGATCGCACAGGGTGGTGTGAATTTAAGCAAGCTGCAAAGTATGCCTATACCAGGGAGTACTTTTAAGTATGGATTTTATTTGGATTTAGAATTTGAACAAAATAAACAAATTGAAAAAGTATTGGAATCAGTGAAAACCATGACCAATAGTTTTAAAGTTTTTGGATTGTATAAAAAAGGTAAAGTTGTAAAAGGCTAATTATGAACCTAACATTATCACATAGATTGGATGGGATAGGGGAATATTATTTCGCTACCAAATTGCGTGAAATTGATGAACTCAATAAAGCGGGCAAGCAAATAATTAATTTGGGAATTGGAAGTCCCGATCTGCCACCGCATCCATCTGTACTTGCTACGCTTAATGAAGCAGCAGCAAATGATAATGTACACGGTTATCAATCCTACAAGGGCGCTCCAGTTTTGAGAGAAGCTATTGCCGAGTGGTATAAAAAGTATTATCATGTTGATAATATTAATCCAGCAACAGAAGTGCTTCCATTACTAGGGAGCAAGGAAGGGATCATGCATATTTGTATGACCTATTTAAATGAAGGAGATCAGGTGTTAATTCCAAACCCTGGCTATCCTACATACACAAGTGCAGTTAAATTAGCAGGGGGCACTCCGCTATACTATGAGTTGACTGCAGCGCACAATTGGGCACCTGACTTTGAAAATTTAGAAAAAACAGATTTATCGAAAGTGAAATTGATGTGGGTAAATTATCCGCACATGCCTACAGGTCAAATGCCAACTAAAGCACTCTTTGAAAAATTAGTAGCATTTGGTAAGCAGCATCAAATATTAATTTGTCACGACAATCCTTATGCCTTCACTTTAAATGACCAACCTGAAAGTTTGTTGTCTATTGAAGGAGCAAAAGAAGTAGTGATTGAATTAAACTCTTTAAGTAAAAGCCAAAATATGGCCGGTTGGAGAGTAGGTATGTTGATCGCTGCCGAAGAAAGAGTCAACGAAATATTAAGATTTAAATCCAATATGGATAGTGGTATGTTTTTGCCTGTGCAATTAGCAGCAGCAAAAGCATTAAGCTTAGATAAGTCTTGGTATGATTCAGTAAATCAAGTTTATACCGAACGTCGCGAAAAAGTGTACGAATTATTAGACACATTAGATTGTGCATATTCAAAACAACAAGTAGGGATGTTTGTTTGGGCTAAAATTCCAGCCACATATAAAGATGGATATGCATTAAGCGATAAGGTGTTGTATGATGCGAATGTCTTTATTACACCAGGTGGTATTTTTGGTTCTGCAGGTAATAATTACATCCGTGTGAGCTTATGCGGTTCTATGGAGAAATTTAATGAAGCAATAAAAAGAGTAAAAGCATGCGTTTAGCAGTCATTGGTATTGGTTTAATGGGTGGTTCATTGGCATTGTCATTGAAGAAGAAAGGTGTTGTGTCCCATGTAATTGGCGTAGACAACAATCTTGACCACCAGACCGAAGCGTTGCGATTGGGAATTGTAGATGAAATTAGGTCATTGGAAGATGCCGTAAAATTATCTGACATCATCGCCATTGCTACACCTGTAAATACTGCTGAAAAGTTATTGCCTTTGATTTTAGATTTAGTTGACCAACAAATCGTTTTTGATTTAGGATCCACCAAAGAAGCCATGTCGCAGATAGCCAGCGCACATGTAAAAAAAGGAAGATTCGTTCCAACGCATCCAATGTGGGGAACAGAGTTTAGTGGTCCTAGTGCAGCACAAAGCGATGCTTTTGAAAATAAAGCAACAGTAATATGCAATAGAGAACAAGTGGATACAGACGCACTATTAACCATAGAGCATTTGTATAAAACACTGGGAATGCATATTGTTTCCATGAATGCTACTAATCATGACATTCATGTGGCTTATGTGAGTCATATCTCACATATTTCTTCTTTTGCACTGGCAAATACCGTGTTAGAGAAGGAAAAAGAATCGGATAATATATTCGAGTTAGCGAGTGGTGGTTTTGACAGTTCGGTGCGTTTGGCAAAGTCCAATGCAGCAACCTGGGTGCCCATCTTTATGCAAAACAAAGAAAATGTATTAGACGTATTAAATGAGCATATCACTCAATTGAAAAAATTCAAGTCTTGTTTGGAAAAAGAAAACTATGAATATTTAGCTGAATTGATTGAAAATGCAAATGGGATCACAAGAATCTTAAAATAAGAGATTCTTATTAAAGAAAAGTAAAAACAACAAAATGAAGAAAACAGAAGAGATGGATACAAAGAATGAATTAATAGAAGCCGTAAAAACAAAAAAGACTTTTGCGGAATTAGGCGTAAATGAGCAATTGGTAAAATCAGTTACAGAATTAGGCTATACACATGCTACAGAAATTCAAGAGCGTTCTATTCCGGTATTAATTAGCGGAACAAAGGATTTTATTGGATTGGCACAAACGGGTACTGGTAAAACAGCAGCATTTGGTTTGCCATTAATCCAATTAATT
>CAIOYQ010000151.1 GCA_903862505.1 uncultured Bacteroidota bacterium | reverse complement strand
CAATGGCGCAATAATTTAACCCAATGGCATGTCTAGCTAAATAGTTATCTGGCATTAATTGGTATATTTTACCATCTCTGTCAATTAAAAATTGAGATCCTACATTTAGTGCACTTACTCTTTTATTTATTTGACGACTATCTTCAATCGTTGGGCTATTAAAATAGTTTTGAATGCTTTTTATGGTTCCCCCATCGGTAAAATGCAGAATCACCATAATTGGATTGATAATAGGGGTGGACTGGGTGATGCCATGCCTATGTTTAAGGTATTCAATACTTAATGCCGTTCTTTCTTTTGAATAGTTAATAGGAAGTTGAATAATATGAATGGGACTGTCTTTTAGTATTACTTCCCCTTTTAAATTGTTACAAATAATCGAAAGGAATATAATTGGAACAATTTTATAACTTTTATTTTTGAATAGATTTATTTTTAGCACTGATTAATAATTTATTAAAAATTTATTTAATTATTGCGCCATCAAAACGGTTTCATCAAATATTCCTCTTGGTGCTTTAGGATATTTTGAAGTCAAACCAACAAACCATACATCAGTACTAAACGCAGAGGAAGCTTCAATATACCATTTATCTCCTCTTTTAGTAAACAAGGCCTCCACATGACAACAGTCGTCATATTCGCGAACCCTTACTTGTTTTCCATCTTTTCTAACTGCATTTCCCGTAAACCATGCATAACCTCCACCCACTTTAAAATGGTTTACTTCAAAAATTAATTCTTGTTTATAATTTTGGTATAAGTTGGCTCTTAGTATATCTAACATCATGGTTCTGTCCTTTTCGTTGGCAGGGTTCTTAACTTTAATATCATAAATCATTTGAGCGTTCACTGCTACATTCATGAAAAACATAAATGCGATTAAGCTTAAAATAATGCGTATTTTTTTCATAATCATTAATTTATTTATTAAGCGAATATAGGAAGTATTTTCCTTCTTAATTAAATAATTCAACTGAACATTCGCTAGCAATTTTTTCACTTTCTATTTCGTTATTATCGGCTTCATAAAAGGATTCAAATGTTTGCTCGCATTTTCTTAAATAACATTCTATCCATGCCTTTTTGTTGTTGCCAAAATTATCAAGTTCTTTTACGCCATTCATTGTAGTTCTAAATTTCTTTTTATCGTCTGCGGACCAATTCCCTTTAATACTTCCATTAGCAAGAATTTCCTTGCTGGATTCTATAGCTAATTTTTCACAACCGTCTTCATCTTCATCGGCTTCTGCAAATGAGGAAAAATTATTTTGACATTTTTTAAAATACAAATCAATAAATTTAGTTTTATTTTCTTCGTCCAAATTGTCTATACTTCTTGAAACTTTCTTCATTTCTTTGTAAAACTTAGTTCTATCGCTGGTTGACCATTTGCCTTTTCTGCTAGTATTACAACTTGTTAGTATTGTTGAAATTAAAAGCATTAAGATCAATATTTTATTTAAATGTTTCATAGCAATAGTTGTTAAATGACGGTATGATGACTTTTTCATAGTCAATTTACGTATAATGTATTAAATATTTTGAAAATAT
>CAIOYQ010000150.1 GCA_903862505.1 uncultured Bacteroidota bacterium | reverse complement strand
TTGACATTTCTTTTTGTTTAACATTTAAGTAATAATGCTAAACAAAAATAAGGGGAAGATTTGATATTTTGTTTAATTATTTTAAAAAAAGACTAAACAAAAAAATTACTATAGGTAAATTATTGAGAATCTATGCTTTAAAGAAACTTACAAGCTAGAAAGAAATCCCATGGTTTCAGATAAAGACTGCAAAACACGAATATTTCCAGGTACCGACCCTTTATATTCCTGCATCATTTGCCCTGTGAGGATCATTGGAATGTCTTTATTTATTTGGCCCAATTGCTCCATAAATTTATTCATTTTGAAGCCTCTGGTGGGTGCCGTAATATGCGCGTATAAATAGTCTACTTTTTTATACTCCGTTAGATACTTAAGATCCACGATGGGTACATTGGTTCCCAGATAATCTACATTATAGCCCTTAGATTTTAATAAAAAGTGTACAAATAATAACCCAATTTCATGATATTCTCCCTCTGGCATAAACAACACAATCAACTTAGCGTTGTTATACATTTTAGGTAATTTTTCAATGCCTAAGATTATTTTTTGTCTAACAATATTGGATGCAAGGTGTTCCTGTGCTGGATTGATATGATTGGTAATCCACAAAACACCAACACGTTCTAAAAAGCAAAATATAATCTCAGTGATTGTTTTTTCAACGCCCTTTTGTGCAATATAGTTGTCTAATTGTCTTTCAAATGAAAGCATGTCTAGGGAAACCATATCCTTGATTAACGCATTTACTACACGCTCTTTTTCGGCATCTAAATGATTCAATCCAAAGATTTTATCCTCTATCTCAGCGCTGCTCATCTTATTAATATGAGAAATCTTGTACCCGTATTTATTGAGTAATGAAACGTTCAAAATTACTTTTAACTCATCGGCAGAATAAGACCTAATATTGGTTTCGGTACGCTGTGGTTGTAAAAAACCATAGCGCTGTTCCCAAATACGAATCGTATGGGCCTTAATCCCTGAAATCTGCTCTAAATCCTTGATGGTATAAGATGACATATCTTTTAAAACAATATAAGCTTGGAAAGGTTCACTAAAACCTTACTTTTTTAGATTTCTCAAATACTCGCCATACCCACTCTTGGCATATTTGTCCGCCAATACGAGTAATTGAGTCTTATCTATAAAGCCCATTCTAAAGGCTACCTCCTCGATACATCCTATTTTTTGGCTCTGTCTTTTCTCAATGACCCTCACAAACTCACAAGCATCCGCCAAAGACTCAAAAGTACCCGTATCCAACCAAGCCGTACCTCGGTTCATGATACCTACTTGCAATTGCTTACGCTCTAAGTATACCCTATTCACGTCCGTTATTTCATATTCTCCTCTTGGTGATGCAGGTATGTTTTTAGCAATTTCCACTACTTGATTATCATAAAAATATAAACCGGGAACCGCATAATTTGATTTAGGCGCTTTCGGTTTTTCCTCTAAAGACAATGCATTATTGTTGGCGTCAAATTCTACTACACCATAACGCTCAGGATCATTAACTTCATAAGCAAACACCGCTGCCCCTTCTACATTATTAAAGGATTGCACCAACTTACTAAAGCCTGCTCCGTAAAAAATATTATCCCCCAGCACTAAAGCCACTTTATCCTTACCAATAAATTCGGCACCAATAACAAAGGCTTGCGCCAATCCATTAGGCACCGCTTGTACTGCATAACTAAACTGGCAACCTATTTCATTACCATCTCCTAATAATCTTTTAAATTGATCGCTATCTTCGGGTGTGGTGATAATTAACACTTCCTTGATGCCAGCGAGCATTAAGACCGATAAAGGATAATAAATCATAGGTTTATCATAGATAGGCATTAACTGCTTACTGATCCCTTTTGTTATTGGATACAATCTAGTACCTGAACCGCCTGCTAATATGATTCCCTTCATGATAACTAAAATTTAATAATGTTTATATTTCGAACTATAAGCTAGCAGCGTATTCCGCGAAGCTGCCTAATGTTTTGTCTTTTTCTGAAAATATCAATTCCGCTGTTGGCAACCTCCAATCAATATTCAAGTCCTTATCATTATACATAATACCAACCTCATCCCCTGGTTCATAAAACTTATCTACTTTATAAAAGAAGGTAGCGGTTTCACTTAAAACCAGAAAGCCATGTGCAAATCCCGCAGGTACAAAAAATTGTTTATGATTATCTCCTGTTAATTCAATGGCATAATGCTTGCCAAAACTTGGAGAGCCTTTTCTTAAGTCTACCGCAATGTCTAATACCGAACCTTCTAATACCCTAACTAGCTTTGCTTGCGCAGCTGCCCCTCTTTGCATATGCAATCCTCTTAATACTCCTTTGCTTGATTTAGATTGATTGTCTTGTACAAAAACAATATTTAGTCCAGTGGCTGCATTAAAATCTCTTTGATTAAAGGTCTCTATAAAATAACCTCTTTCGTCACCATGCACTTTATCGTGAATGATAAAACAATCTTGTAATGGGGTCTGCTCAATTTTCATACTACGCTATCTTTTTTTTCGAATGCTGTTATTTTATGTGCTGTTTTTTGATTACAACAATTTTATCTGTCGCTATACATATCATTATAATAGGCTTGATACGCTCCGCTGGTCACATTTCCCAACCAAGCGGTATTGTCTAAATACCAATCAATGGTAGCTGCCAAACCTTGTTCAAAAGTAACCGATGGGCTCCATCCTAATTCTTTATTCAATTTAGTGGCATCAATCGCATAACGGCGATCATGTCCTGGACGATCTTTCACATAGGTAATCAAGCCCTCGCTCTCTCCTTTTGCCCTACCTAATTTTTCATCCATCTGCGTACACAATAATTTAACCAAGTCAATATTGGTCCATTCATTGAATCCACCAATATTATAGGTGTCTCCTTTTTTACCCTCATGAAATATTAAATCAATTGCACGTGCATGGTCAATAACATACAACCAATCACGGGTGTACAAACCATCACCATAAACAGGCAAAGGTTTTTTATTCATAATATTATGAATGAATAAAGGAATTAATTTTTCAGGAAAATGATGAGGGCCATAGTTATTAGAGCAGTTAGAAACTACAATCGGTAAATGATAGGTTTCTCCATACGCTCTTACAAAGTGATCACTCGCTGCTTTACTTGCAGAATACGGTGAGTTTGGGTCGTAAGGAGTAGTCTCTTTAAACAAACCTTCCTTGCCTAAGCTACCGTACACTTCGTCCGTAGAAATATGATAAAACAAATGATCTCTTTTTTTGTCCCAGGTGCCGTCATGCGCATTTTCATAACTTAAATCACCCCTCCAAAAATCCTTGGCCGTATTTAATAAGTTTACGGTGCCAATCACATTGGTATATACAAAGTCCAAAGGAGAAACAATGGAACGGTCCACATGCGACTCGGCAGCTAAATGAATCACGTCCGTAATGTTATGCTTTTGGAAAACATCTTTTAAAGCGTCCGCTTCTAAAATATTGGCCTTTACAAAATGATAGTTAGGTAGTGTTTCAATGTCCTTTAAGTTCTCCAAGTTCCCTGCATAAGTGAGGGCGTCTAAATTAAAGATTTGATACTCAGGGTATTTGGTCACCATTAAACGCACTACATGCGATCCTATAAAGCCTGCTCCTCCGGTAATTAAAATATTTTTTTGCATCTGAATTTGTATCTTACAAAGATATTATTTTGAGTATATATATAAGAATGTAATTTATAATATTAACGCTAATTTTCACAGCATGAAGCAGCAAAGATACTATTCCTTAGACGTTTTCAGAGGCGCCACGGTGGCCCTTATGATTTTAGTGAATAATCCGGGTAGCTGGGGGCATATTTTCAGTCCTTTGGGACATGCAAGTTGGCATGGTTGCACGCCTACGGATTTAGTGTTCCCTTTCTTTTTATTTGCAGTGGGCAATGCCATGAGTTTTGTAATGCCAAAATTGGCTTTAGGTACTGGAAGTGATTTTTGGAAGAAAGTAATTAAACGAACTTTATTAATATTTGCGATTGGTCTTTTTTTAAATTGGAGTCCTTTTGTGAAGTGGTCGGAAGGTGTATTGGTTTTTAAGACCTGGGAGAATATTCGAATATTAGGTGTCTTGCAAAGAATTGCTTTATGTTATTTTTTCGCATCCGTCATTGTTTATTATGGTAAGTCCCGCATGGCATTATTTATTGGCATGATGATTTTAATTGGGTATTGGATACTTAATATTTTACTAGGCGCACCAGGCCATCCATATAGCTTATCGGGCTTTTTTGGCAATTCCATTGATCAAGCCATTTT
>CAIOYQ010000149.1 GCA_903862505.1 uncultured Bacteroidota bacterium | reverse complement strand
GATTCAAAAGGGAAGATTATATTAGATCGATTTTATAAAAATGATAAATTAGAAGGCATTGAGAAATTTCATTCTAGTGAAGAAAATATTTTAATTATCACAAACTATAAGTTGGGCAAAAAGAATGGCTCTAAAATGTCATATGTAAATGGTAAATTAGTTGAAGTGCAATTTTATAAAGATGATTTAGCAAATGGTGAATTCCGGGAATATTATGATAATGGTAAACTAGAAAAATCAGGCACATATTTAAATAATGATTTGCATGGTAAATGGAGTTTTTATAATCCTACTGGGAAATTGGTTGAATTGCAAATATGGAATAATGGTCAAAAGATTAGCGTAAAAAGATATCGTTAGTTTTAAATACTCCGGTTAATAATATCAATAAAAAGGTGAAAATTAACTACCACAATAGGCAAGATAAACTGCTGATTGTAAGATTTTAGTTTCTTTTTTTCGGAATTGTCGGCTTCGTTTCACTGCGCCGACTTCCCTCCGAACTGATCTAACCCAAAGCCTTGAACCAAATCACTTCGAGCTTTGGTTACTTTTTTGTTTCTCGTACGTTTACGAAAGCAAGCTTGTTTCATAAGGGATTGTCGGCTTCACTTCGTTCCGCCGACTTCCCTCCGCATTGATCTAACCCAAAGCTCTCAACCAACACACTTCGTGTGCTGGTTGCTTTTTTCATGCTCTTCCGCTCAATCAAGCAAGCTTGTTTCATAAGGGATTGTCGGCTTCACTTCGTTCCGCCGACCACCCTCCGAATTGATCTAACCCAAAGCCCTGAACCAAATCACTTCGTGCTTTGGTTACTTTTTTGCTTCTCGTACGTTTACGAAAGCATGCTTTCGACACGTCCTTAAAACAAAAAAGCCCCGACTTGCGTCGGAGCTTTGTGATCCCGCTGGGACTCGAACCCAGGACCCATACATTAAAAGTGTATTGCTCTACCAACTGAGCTACAGAATCTGACCGTTTTCCCTTTTGAGGAGTGCAAAAATAAGCATAAAATAAAACTATCCAAATAAAAGGGGACATTTCTTTTCAACATCAATTTTTGATCCTAAGTGGTTCATCTTCAATTTAGAAGTACATTTGTGTAAATTCAATCACATGGCTATTTACAGCGATAAAATTGTAGTGATTACTGGCGGTTCCGATGGTATTGGAAAAGCGTTGGTTCAGCAGTTTTTGGCATTAGGTGCTAAGGTGGCTACTTGTGGCCGCAATATGGACAAATTAAACCAATTAAGCAGTGATAACCCAACAGCATCTTTGTTTACCATGCAGGTGGATGTAGTGCAGCAAGCACAAGATGATGCTTTTATTCAAGCAGTAATTGACAAATGGGGTGGAATTGACATCCTCATTAATAACGCTGGAATTTCAATGCGCGCGTTAGTAAGTGAAGTATCTATTGAAACCTTGAAAAATGTGATGGATATTAATTTTTGGGGTACAGTGTATACCACTAAAGCAGCGCTTCCTTTTGTGCAAAAAGCAAATGGGGTGATTGTTGGTGTTTCTAGTATCGCTGGCTATAGAGGGCTTCCAGGTCGTAGTGGGTATTCAGCCTCTAAATATGCTTTAAATGGTTGGTTGGAAGCCTTAAGGACTGAATTGTTTGGTTCCGGTACTCATGTGATGTGGGTTTGTCCAGGTTTTACTACTTCCAATATTCGAAATGCAGCTTTGAATAAAGATGCGCAAGCACAGGGTGAATCGCCCATGGATGAAGGGGCTATGATGAGCTCGGAGGAGTGTGCCAATCATATTATTCATGCTATTGGGAAACGTAAGCGCAGCTTGGTTTTGACCTTTACTGGGAAACGTACTGTTTTCATGAACAAGTTTTTCCCAGCATGGGCCGATAAATTAGTGCATCATTTCTTTTTTAAGGATGGCAAATTGGTAAAATAAAAACCCAATTTTTACGTTACTAATAAGATATGCCCGTTATAACATTAACATCTGACATTGGCCAAGAGGATTTTATCATTGGCGCTATTAAGGGCCAAATTTTGTCAATCATACCGGGTTGCACCATTGCAGATATCACGCATCAACTTTCCAGTAAAAACTATTTACAAGGGGCTTATATTTTTAACAATGCAGCAAAGCATTATCCTTCGGGCACCGTTCATGTTGTAATGGTTAATTTTTTTCAATATCAACAAGATCATGTGTTGTTTGCGCATTACAATGGGCATTTTTTTATTACACCGGATAATGGATTTTTAACCATGATGTTAGGCATCAAACCCAGTGATATCGTAGCGATTGACATTAAGGGTGCAAATACCTTTGTACAAATTACAGAACGTATTGTAGAATCGGTGGCCTACTTTTTTGCTTCTGGTAATTTGTTGGATGCAGGAGCGGCCATTGAAAATATCGTGGAAATTTTCCCAACGCAGCCTAAATATGATAACAATTGGATGGAAGGTCAAATAATATTTATTGATCAGTTTGAGAATGTGGTAGTGAATATTAGGCAGGAAGAATTTGAGACACATGCCAAAGGAAGGCCGTTTAAAATTGTATTTACCCGCAATGAAACCATACAGGTGTTAAGTCGCAATTATGGGGCGGTGCCGGTTGCCGATAAGTTGGCCTGGTTTAATTCAGCGGGTTATTTGGAAATTTCGGTACGAGGAGGCAATATGGCGGGGCTCTTTGGATTAAGCAAATACGATGAAAATCAAATGAGTAAGCAACGTCCAAACGACAATAAGTGGTTTTTTCAAATGGTCCGCGTTTTCTTTGAATAGTCCCTTTTTTGGGGTATTTTTGCACCCTCATTCAATTACTCAAAAACACAGAAAAAATGGCATACGACGTTATCGTTATAGGTAGTGGTCCTGGTGGTTATCCTGCGGCTATCCGCGCTTCTCAATTAGGCTTTAAAGTGGCAATTGTAGAAAAGGAAAGTTTAGGGGGAGTTTGTTTAAACTGGGGATGTATCCCAACAAAAGCTTTAATAAAAAGTGCACAGGTATATGAGTACTTAAAACATAGTGCTGATTATGGCGTAACAGCAACAGGTGTTGCACATGATTTTGGAAAAGTAATTTCAAGAAGTCGTGGTGTTGCCGATAAAATGAGCAAAGGCGTTCAATTCTTAATGAAGAAAAATAAGATTGACGTAATCATGGGTTATGGTAAAATTTTATCAAAAGGAAAGGTGGAAGTTAAAGCAGCAGATGGCGCTACTCAAGTAGTAGATACAAAATATATTGTGATTGCAACTGGGGGTCGTAGTAGAGAATTACCCAACTTAAAACAAGATGGTAAAAAAGTAATGGGATACCGCGAAGCCATGGTAATGCAAACGCAACCTAAAAGCATGATCATTGTTGGTAGTGGTGCAATAGGTGTAGAGTTTGCTTATGTTTACAATAGTATGGGAACGAAGGTGACGATTGTGGAATTTTTACCAAGAATTGTTCCAGTAGAAGACGAAGATATTTCTAAGGAATTAGAAAAGCAATATAAAAAACAAGGTATTGATATCATGACCAATGCATCTGTAGAGTCTGTTGACACATCAAGTGCGGGTGTGAAAGCAAAAGTAAAATTACAAGACGGTTCATTTGTGACTTTAGAAGCGGATGTAGTGTTGAGTGCAGTAGGTGTGGTTGCTAATATTGAAAACCTAGGTTTAGAATCTAACGGCATTAAAACAGATAAAGGACGCATTATTGTTGATAAATACCAACAATCAAGTATTGCAGGCATCTATGCTATTGGCGACTGTTCTCCAGGACAAGCCTTAGCGCATGTTGCAGCTAAAGAAGGTATTAATTGTGCCGAGCATATGGCTTATTTAGAAAAGAAAAATGCACATTTACCAGAAGGGATTGATTACAACAATATCCCAGGATGTACGTATTGCACACCGGAAATTTCAAGTGTGGGTTATACCGAGAAAGCAGCTAAGGAAGCAGGTTATGAAATTAAAGTAGGTAAGTTCCCATTCATGGCAAGTGGTAAAGCCTCTGCCGCTGGCGCAACGGAAGGTTTTGTAAAAGTAATCTTTGATGCAAAGTATGGTGAATTCTTAGGATGTCATATGATTGGAATGAATGTAACAGAAATGATTGCAGAAGCAGTTGTGGCGCGTAAATTAGAAACCACTGCGCATGAAATTCTAAATGCAATTCATCCACACCCAACCATGAGCGAAGGTCTAAAAGAAGCGGTTGCTGTAGCCTATGGTGAAGCAATTGATATCTAACTAGTGTAGGAATATATTTAATGGCTCGTGATTCAATTCATTTTGAATGCGGGCCATTTTCAATAATTTGAATTGTGTTTTTAAAAAAGGATGGATAAGTAGGAACTGAAAAAATGAAGTACGAAAAAGAAATAAATAGGCGCAAAACTTTTGCGATTATCTCTCACCCGGATGCTGGTAAAACTACCTTAACAGAGAAATTATTGTTATTTGGTGGTGCCATTCAAACGGCGGGTGCAGTAAAGAGCAATAAAATTAAAAAGCATGCGACATCGGATTTCATGGAGATAGAGCGTCAAAGAGGTATCTCGGTAGCAACTTCGGTGATGTCTTTTGAATACAAGGGCAACTTAATTAACTTATTGGATACACCAGGGCACAAGGACTTTGCGGAGGATACCTATCGTACCCTTACCGCAGTGGACAGTGTTATCTTGGTAATTGATAGTGTAAACGGAGTAGAGCCACAAACGCGTCGATTAATGGAAGTGTGTAGCATGCGTGCTACGCCGGTGATTGTGTTTATTAATAAAATGGACCGAGATGGTAAAAACAGATTTGATTTATTAGAAGAATTAGAAGCAGAATTAAAAATATCCTTACACCCAATGACCTGGCCTATTAATAGTGGCAAGGAATTTAAAGGGGTTTATAATTTACATGATAAGAGCTTGCGTTTATTTACTGCAAGCACCAAGGCGGACGATGAGGATGTGGTAGCCATTGCTGATTTATCCAGCCCGGTATTGCAAAAAAAAGTAGGTGACCGGGATGCGGATTTATTAAGAGAGGATGTGGAACTCATTGACGGTGTATATGGCCCCTTAAATCCTACAGATTATCTGGAAGGGAAAATTGCACCGGTATTTTTTGGATCGGCCGTGAATAATTTTGGCGTACAAGAAATGTTGGATACGTTTATTCAAATTGCACCCACCCCGCGT
>CAIOYQ010000148.1 GCA_903862505.1 uncultured Bacteroidota bacterium | reverse complement strand
GCCACTGCGTTACGGACAACATCGGAATAAATGGTTTGATAAATAGTATCCCAATTCACCTCCTTCACCATTTGTAATCCCTTCATGGGGCTGTGGTATACTTCCATTTGCAAAATGGCAGCCGGTTGATAATACACTGCTTTATTAGCGCCTTTTTTACTGGTCGTTCTTACGCCTTTTATAATGTATTGTTGCAAGCCAAAAAGCTCGGTGTACGCCGTTATTATTAAACTGGTATCTCCATACTTAGTTACGCGTAATACAATGCCCTTGGTATTGTGTAGCATATAATTTTATCAAACGCTCTTAAACTGTTCTAAAAAGCGAAGATCGTTTTGAGAGTATAAACGTAAATCGTTTACTTGGTATTTTAATTGTGCAATTCTTTCTACACCCATGCCAAACGCAAAGCCAGTATACTTTTCAGGGTCTATGCCAAAATTTTCTAACACTTTTGGATGCACCATTCCTGAGCCTAAAATTTCTACCCAACCAGTATGTTTACAAATATTACATCCCTTACCTGCACATATTTGACAACTAATATCCATCTCGGCACTTGGTTCTGTGAACGGGAAATAACTTGGTCGGAATCTTACTTTCACATCCTTGCCAAACATTTCTTGTACAAAGAAATATAAGGTTTGTTTTAAATCGGCAAAGCTTACATTTTCATCTATATACAATCCTTCTACTTGATGGAAAAAGCAATGCGCTCTTGCTGAAATTGTTTCATTGCGATACACACGACCAGGACAAATTACACGAATAGGTGGTTTTTGAGATTCCATCACACGTGCTTGCACACTACTTGTATGTGTTCTTAATAACCATGCTGCATTATTTTCAGTCGCTTCTTGTACATAAAAAGTATCCTGCATATCTCGTGCTGGATGATCCTCCGGCAAATTCATAGCACCAAAATTATGCCAATCATCTTCTACCTCGGGTCCCTCCGCTACTGCAAATCCTAAACGTTTAAATATCGAAACCATTTGATTGCGCACCAAATTAAGTGGATGTCTTGTTCCAACTGGAATAGGATCTCCCGGTAAAGTAAAATCAAAATTTGCGCCACCTTGTTCACCACTATCTCCCAAGGCTTCTTGCAATTGCATCATTTTTTCTTCAGCCACCATTTTAAAAGCGTTCAATATTTGGCCAAACTCCTTTTTCTGATCATTAGGGACATTTTTCATTTCGCCCATCATTTCCTTAACCAAACCCTTGGTTCCTAAGTACTTGATTCTGTATTGCTCCACCGCATCCGGTGTGGTCGCCACTGTGGCAGCGATTTCGGCCTTGATGGCTTCTATTTGTTGTAACAATTGCTCCATAATGCGAATATAAGCAAAACCACAGTGTGGTTTTGCGATGCAGGAGAAAAAGTAGGTGGTTTTGCGATGCAGGAGAAAATTACCCATAAAATCCCTACATTTGTTATTCGGAAGATTTATTACATGGAGTACAATACAGCAAGAAGCATAATGGGGATGAGAGAGTATGGCCGTCACGTTCAAAGGATGGTAGACCATCTTATGTCCATTGAGGACAAAGCCAAGCGTCAAGAACAAGCCCAAGTGGTGATTGAATTGATGGGTTTCTTAAATCCGTCCCTAAAGAATATTGAAGATTACAAGCATAAACTATGGGATCACCTGTTTTTTATGAGCAATTTTAAATTGGATGTGGAAAGTCCTTATCCCATTCCTACTAAGGAAACCTATAAGCAAAAGCCGGATCCTTTGCCTTACCCTAAGCGCAAAATTAAATACGCGCATTTAGGAAAGAATTTAGAATTGGTAATTGATAAAGCCATGGCAGAAACGGATGAGGAAAAAAAAGCAGGTTTCGCCAACAGCATTGCACACTATATGAAGTTGGCTTACAGCAACTGGCATAAAGAACTGGTGCAAGATGATGCCATTCGCAGTGAATTAAATTCCATTACAGGTGGTGGTCTTGAATTTAGCAACACCCCTTATATTAAACATCGCAATCAAAACTTTAGTGATGATTACCGACCAGCAGGTGGAAGATGGCAAAACAATAACCGCAATCGTGGAGGACAAGGTGGTGGTAGCCGCGGCCCTGGTGGAGGAAGCAATGGTGGCGGTAGCGGAAGAAATAACAATAACCGCAATTTTAAAAAGAGATACTAATTAATACCTGCTCCTACTTATGTATTGTAGGATAAAGCAAATTACCTTTGGCATAGAACCAGATTATTTTATTCATAGTATCATCCTTCCCTGCATCAACTTCATTGAAAACTTCATTTTTAGATTGCAATGCTATTTTTATAAAGGACACAAATAAACATCCTTTGATTACCAAAAAAATTGTAATTTAAAGTAGTTTATAAGTTTAAAAATATATAAATCTAAACCGCATGAACTGGAGAAAATTTAATGGTGAACCTATTCAATTGCCCATTAAGGATCAAGTTCGAAAAACAATAGAGGCTGAAATAGCTAATAATAATAAACTAACTGTTTATATTGGTACAGACAGTCAAGTAAAACAAAATATAACAGAGTTCGCAACTGTTATTGTTTTTTTACGAGAAAAAAGTGGCGGTTTCATGTTTATGCATAATGATAAAACAAGTCAACAATTTCATATTAAGGAAAGAATGCTACTAGAAGTATCCAAGAGTATTGAAATTGCCTATGAACTTTGTGACCTATTTATTGAATACGATATTGAAATGGAAGTACATGCCGATATTAACACCAATGCTCAATTTAAAAGTAATGACGCACTAAAAGATGCCATGGGCTATATAATGGGCATGGGCTTTGCCTTTAAAGCTAAGCCCGATGCATTCGCAAGTAGTTGTTGTGCAGACAGAGTAATTCACTAAATATATAAAGTAAAAACTGCTAGTTGGTTTATTTACTTTCTTTTAATACCATATCAATGGTAATGGCACCTGCAAGGATGGCTACCTTGTTTTCCATGCTAGCAAAATCTGTATTCATATTTACATTGTATTTATCTGCTGATGTAAATATTTCTTGCATGGCACCAGCCCATTTTTTATTGATGGTTCCAATTTGATTATTTGATGCGTCTTGAATCTTAAAATTCCAAGCCTTCCAGTCACCAGATATCTCTGCAATTAATTCTTCGGATGTATTATAAATTTTAAAAGTGGGCTTAAATAATTTAAATTTTTGTCTAACGATACCTACTACAACCCCATCGGCATTGGTCACCGTAATTTTTGATAAAAAGAAAGTCCAATCTCGAGCAATGGTTGCTACCACATTATCGTTTACATCTTTAATTTCAAGCAAAAATGGAAGCATTGCTTTGTTTAACAAGAGTCTTAGTAGTTTTTGACCCCCCGATAGTTTTTGGTTAATCATACCAACGGGTTCGCCCTGATCATTGTATACTTTATAGCAGTTTTCAAATTTGAAGAAGTTTACTTTTTCATCAATAAAATAGCTGTTGTAGTCAAAGAAATGATTGGACATAGTTTATGATTTGATATAAATATATTGTATTATACTAATATTAAAGCAACTCTTTTATAAATGACTAGCACACCAAACGTCTTTATGAATGATTTAGTATTTATCATAACATTTTAACAATGGATTGAGGGCAAAGTATTAACTGCAATTTTAATAAAAGATAATAATATTTAAAACAAGCTTATAAAAAAAGGTTCCAGATTTTGGAACCTTTTTTTGGGAGATGAATGAATTAAAAATTATTTATACTTTATTTTTTAGCAGTTGTGCCTTTTAGTACTTTAAAGATTGGCATATAAGAGAAGCCATCAGGCATATAAGTACTCATTTTTGTTTTCTTTGATGCCTCATCGCTTCCAGGGAATTGAAGTCCTATTCTATATTTCATTAAGTCCTCTACACTTGAAAAGGCATCCCAAGACATAACAGTATTGTGACTGGTTTCCATGGTAGGAAAAGTTAGTCTTCTTGCAACACCCCAAACCTTCATATTCATTTTACTCATATTTTTTACAAAATACGGTTTCCATAATGTTTTATTTTCTTCAATAAAACCTGATACATTAGCTGGTCTTCCAAAATTAAATTGAAAATAATCCGCTTTCCCATTATTATCATAAGCTTCATCATCTACTACAAAGAAGTTTCTTGCATCTTCAACACCTTTGTAAGATGCGCTAAGTACTTTCATCTGCTCCATCTCTGCGGGCGTAAGTACTTTTGAAATATTCTTCCACCACTCCCCTTTTGCGCCTAATAAATCATCTATACTATTTGCCCATTGAACCCAAACATAATTATATTCACCTGGAGCAAGGGAGTTGTTAAATTTGTGGACTTTAAATAAACCCCAATAAAGTACATCCCCTTTATTTACTGCATCTTGTGTAACTTTTGACATTAATTCTGTTTCTACTTTTTCAAAAGCATCTGTATTGCCTTCAACTCTTACAGCATGTAATGAAAATACTTTTTGTGCATTTGCAAATTGTACAGTACATAATACTGCAATTATTAGAAATATTTTTTTCATTTTAATATTTATTATTGATTATTAATTTAATTAGCAGAAACTTCTAATTTCCAAACTTCAGTTTTTACCATCTTTCTAGCTGCCACTGGCAATGCTGCTTTTGGGAATAGTTTATTAAATATTTTGTTATAATCATCAACTGTAATGCTATAAGACTTATCCCAGTCCGTAAATGCATTTGAAGTAACATAATTATATTTAGATCCATCCGCTAAAGGGGAAATAAGTTGAGATAGACCCCAACCTGTTCTATTGCCATTTTTGATGAATTCTTGGTGAATAGGCTTGTATATTTCTTTTTCTTGTCTAACATATTCGCTTTCTTGTCCTTCATTGGCTTTCATAAAATTCATTTCATGATAAGGTTGATTGCCGCTGCCTATGCCATCTATTCCTTTGTATATTTCATATTTAACAGAAGTTCTTATAGAAGTGAAGCTCTTAGTGATGGCCGTAAGTGTTTTTTCGTCAATGCCTGGCATTGCTTTTTTAAACAAATCCATGGTGTTGGATTTAGTAAAATCATTAATGGAGTTTGAAGCTTGTACAGAAATTACATTATACCCGCCATCATCCGAAGATGAAACAACACTGTAAAGCGAATAACTAGTTACATCACCAGCTTTTACTTTTTCTTTCCAAATTTTAGAAGCATAATTTTTCATCAAGTTTAAATACTCCTCGGTTTTGTCTCTATCTGTCTTGTAATAGCTTACTAGATAGTACACTGGTTTTGTTTGTGCTTGGACTTGCGTAAATCCATACACAAAAACAACTAACATTAAAAGTAGTTTTTTCATAGGTTTAAAATTTTGGATAAATATATGTATCTAAAAGAAACT
>CAIOYQ010000147.1 GCA_903862505.1 uncultured Bacteroidota bacterium | reverse complement strand
GTTACAGGTCCGGGGGTTCGAATCCCTCTCTCTCCGCCAACCAGTCCGAAAACCACGATTTATCGTGGTTTTTTGTGTTAAAATGAGCCAAGCTTGCTTGAGCGAATATATTGAAAGCAAAAAAATAAGTTTCGAAGCCACTGGTTTTTGGACTGGTTGAAGCCCCCCACCCATGGATCAGCGACCCTAGGGAGCTAATTACGAAAAAAAAGCCACCCAATGGATGACCTTTCTATATAAAAAAGTACTTAAATCCTATTGCTGAATCCCTTCCCCATGAAAACTAACCTGTTTAGTTAAGTTACCTGAGAAAAATATAGTAGCCACTTTCGAAAAAGCACCCACAGCACTCCCATTAAAACCTAGCACTACAGAAGCATGTTCACCAGGAGCAATCACCTGACCTTTGGTGTATTTAGGTGTTGTGCAACCACAACCTACCATCACATTATCGAGCGTAACTGGTGCAGCACTTATGTTTAGTATATCAACATTAAACTCAGTAGGTTTCCCTGTTATAATTTTACCCATGTCAAAATTGTCATTTGTAAACTTTAATACCTTGGTAATATCGGCTGGAGTGTTTTGAGCTTTACAGCTCATTATTCCCAAAACTAAAAATGCGGCAACGAATATTGATTTCATAACTATTGATTTATTAAACAAAATTAAACAATTTAATTATTACTTAGGGGATTGAATATAGGTAATCAAAATCTTTTTTAAGGTATTTACGCTTAGCTTTTTACTTATAAATTTTCCATTTTTATCAATAATATAAAATAACGGGTTAGTATAAGCGTCATAAGCCTTCCTTATTTCATTATTGGTGCCTAAACTAACATGGACATAATTGTAGTCTAAATGATGTTCGGTAATAAAAGATTTCCAAAATGCCGGTTGTGTTCCCATGTCATTACAGATTGTAAATTTTCCAATAGTAAGTACCAATTGTTTTTCTAATAATTTGATGGTACTATCCATCCTGGGCAATTCAACTTTACAATGTTCACAGGAAGGGTCAAAAAAAGTAATCAAAGTAAGGTCATATAATTTTGCATATTCATGCAGGTTTTGATCAACTCCTGCCGTATCTTTCAAAATAATATTCACACTTGTATCCTGAGTAGTTAATTCTTTAAGTTGGTTTAGTTCATCTAAAAACTGTTTCTCTAGTTTTGGATCCAAAAATTTACATTTATTTTCTTTTACATATTTATTTATAAAATAAAAATAGGCATTGGTGTTATTTTGAATTTCTCTATTCTTTAAAATTTTAGTGAGTTGGTCAAAAATAAATGGATACGCTTTTCCTTTGCAGTCAAGCTTTCGCATGATAGTGTCTACTCCTTTTACTATAGAGTCTGCCTGTAATGGGTAATAAGATAAATATTCAGTGAGTATTGGTCTTAAAACAGGGGTAAAAAATATTTTTGGGGCATTAATATCTATGGCTTGTATAAATTTAAGCCTTTCATCAAATTTTCTTTTATTGGGAACGGAAGCATCTAGTGCATTCAATGCATCAAAATAAATATATAAAGCCGATGTTGGCTTTATGGTTTTCATAATTGCATTTCTAGCACTACTTAATTGCTTATTTTTAGCTTCAAAATAAATAGCTTTTTGCGAAACGTTAAACTTCTTCCCTTGCTTAATTTCAAGATCATAGCCACTGTCTATATTGGATAAAGAATTTTCTAATCTTTGGTATGCGAAAAAACTGTCATTTTTAATGCTATTGGTACGAATGGTATTTAGATAATCAGCATTGCTTAAGGACAAAGAAATATTATCATTATTTTCGATAGTCAAATACAACCTCTTTTTACTTTTTGGAAAATATAGAAAATAAATTCCACCTATAATGGCTTTGCTATTCCTTACTGTATTTATTCCTTTATATAGCTCGAGCGTATCTTTTGGAATAAAATTTTTATCATCAAAAATCACTCCTCTTAAATAGGCAATACTGTCATACGTGTTACTTGATTTTATCTTAAGTTCAAATTGGGCATTACTTGTTTTAAACAAATAGCTTAAAAAAATTATTAGGGCTATACGTTTTATGTGCATAGCAACAAATTTAAACTCCTATTGTAACTAAATACTCAAATTCAAAAAAATAATAACTAGAATTAATTCTATTAACTAATCTTCTAAAACGCCAAATTTGCCTTGCTCATAGTCCTCAAAGGCTTGCATGATTTCCTGACGGGTATTCATTACAAAAGGTCCATGAGACGCAATGGGTTCATTTAAAGGATCCCCAGACAATATTAATACAATACTATCCTCTGTAGCTTTTACCGTAAATATTTCCCCTGCATTTGCAAATAATGCAAAATGATCCAAAGGAACGGCTTCAATTCCATTCACCATTACAGAACCTTCAATAACCAATAATCCGGTATTAAAATTTGGAGGAAAAATAAAACTAGCCTCCCCCTCTTTATTTAATTTCGCGTTCAACATATGAATAGGAGAAAAAGTAGTTGCAGCACCTGTATGACCTTCATAATTACCAGCAATGACTTCCACTTCACCGCCATTGTTTGGAACTTTAATTTTAGGTATTTGTGCATTAGATATAGCCTGGTATTTAGGCGTAGACATTTTATCCTTTGCAGGTAAGTTCACCCATAATTGTACCATTTGAAAATCACCCCCTGTTTTACTAAATTCCTCACTATGATATTCTTTATGTAAAACGCCACTTGCTGCAGTCATCCATTGAACGTCTCCTTTTGAAATAACCCCACCGCCGCCGCCACTATCATGGTGTGCAACACTTCCTTGATAAGCAATGGTTACAGTTTCAAAACCTCTATGTGGATGAACACCTACACCCTTTGCTTTACTAGGACTTGGAGTAAAATGAAATTTTGAAGCATAATCCAAAAAAATGAATGGATCCATACGTTGCATGGTAAGCCCATATCCACTTGGAATAAAATTATGCACTCTAAAACCATCTCCTACATAATGTGGTTCCCTTGGAGCCAACACCATTTCAACTTGTTTTACTGACATAACATTTATTTAACTTTAATTTTTAAAACCACTTTTCTTATTTTCCCTTCTCCAATCATCGGTGCATGTACATCATCTGGAAAATAAATTCCAAATTGACCTGGGTGCAATTTGAAGAAAAAATCGGGAGCATCTTCATAAAATAAAACATCCTTTTTATCATCATAAGTTCCTCTAGGCTCCACACAGGTTAAGCGAGACTTATATCCTACTGTTTCTACCCCACTAAAAACATACTGAATATCAATATAGGTATTATGACATTCAAACTGAGCTGTAGAATCTAACATGGCCATTGCTTCATCATTCACAACTATGGCATAAATATCATCGCTATCTAGATCATACTGTCCTGGCTTGATGTCCTCAAATTTTGTAGTATTTAAATAATCAAATGCTTTTTCAAATCTAGGATGCAATGCCAAGTAATTGTTTATATTTTCTAAGTCGTCTAGTATCATTTGTTATTTTTTATTTTTAGTATTATTTGAAATCTTTGGAGCGACTATTACTTTTTCAACCACCATTAAATCTACCAAGTCAATATTCATTGGAAGTTGCCCCACTTTCACGATGGCTCTTTTTCCTTTTAATTCTAACACCTCACCCACCTGGTAATTCTTTTTTAATTTCACAGTAGAACCCACCACAATTGGCGCATTGGTTTCCTTGAAATTCTTATCCACTTTTTTTGCTAATTTATTTATCACAATCGCATCGTTCTT
>CAIOYQ010000146.1 GCA_903862505.1 uncultured Bacteroidota bacterium | reverse complement strand
GATGTTCCTATTAATTATACATACACCCCTGACCCCATTCAAGGTCTATCATTTCCATCTTTATCCGTTTCTACTTCGGCAAGCTTAAAAGGGACCATCCGCTCTCAAAGTGTAGGTGCTTATTTTGGTATGCAATATCAATTATTAACCAAGCTGGTATTGGACTTATGGATTATTGGAGGTCACTATGGAACTTCTAATGGCAAATTGCAAACCGAGATACCAGCCAACACCCCTCCTATTATTGCGAGACCCGCTTTAATCGCGCTTAAATCTGTCATTGATCAAACCGATGCCAATCCTTTTAAATTAAATAGTACTATATTAGGTAACAGCATTATCACCAATACCGACGGGCCTTGGACAGGTATTAGAGGAGCAGGGATCACGGTGGGTTTAAGATTTTAAGCACCCGAGCAAGCTGTTTAGTATTTTGCGTACCTTTGTAAACGCAAATACGTCTATTATGATTCCTAATTATTTACAAGATCATTTCAAGCATCAACAATACGATGCCAATAACTTTTTCTTAATTGCTGGCCCTTGTGTGGTAGAAAGCGAGGATCTTGTTATGGAAATTGGAGAAAAAGTTTCTACAATTTGTAAAAACTTAGGGATCCCATATGTTTTTAAAGCAAGCTATAGAAAAGCAAACCGCACCAGTGCCAATTCATTTACAGGGATTGGAGATGATACCGGGATGGAACTCATCAAAAAAGTAGGTGCAACATTTAACGTACCTACTACTTCCGATATTCACGCACATGAGGAAGCGGCTATTGCTGCGCAGTTTATAGACATTTTACAAATCCCTGCATTCCTTTGTCGTCAAACCGATTTATTAATTGCTGCTGCTGAAACGGGTAAAATTGTGAATGTAAAAAAAGGACAATTCTTAAGTGGTGCTTCTATGAAGTTTGCGGTAGATAAAATTAAATTAGCAGGCAATGATAAAGTAATGTTAACTGAAAGAGGAAATACTTTTGGTTATCAGGACTTGGTAGTGGATTATAGAAACATCCCTGCGATGGCAGAGAACAATGTACCTGTGATTATGGACTGTACGCATTCTTTACAACAGCCTAATCAAACATCTGGTATAACAGGTGGCAATCCTGCACTCATTGAAACCATTGCAAAGGCGGCAATTGCCACTGGAGCAGATGGCTTATTTATAGAAACACATCCGAATCCTGCAGTGGCGAAAAGTGATGGAGCCAATATGTTAAGATTGGAAATGTTAGAACCCTTATTAGAAAAGTTGGTTCGGTTACGTAAAGCAGTGATTTAGTATTTAAGCGGATTCCTTTTCGCTTGCATAATATAATGCTTGATGCTTCTTACAAAAGCCAAAGCCATATAAACAATAACGGGTGACCCAAGGGTCAGAAAGGAAATGTAAATAAACCACATTCTAATTCTAGAACTGGCTATGCCCAAACGCTCTCCCATAGCCGAACAAACGCCAAAAGCGTGTAATTCAAGGAAATTTCTCATTTTTTGCATATCCGATAGCTTTAATCGCTATCCAAATCTATTAAAAAAAGTGGACATAAAGTGCATTTTTTGATTGTGCCGAGGGGCATTTTGGCTTACCTTTGCGACAGTTTTTAACACCAAAATTGATACCCATGGCTTTTGATATCGAAATGATCAAAAAATTGTATGCTGAAATGCCAGCAAAAGTGGAAGCTGCTCGTAAAATGTTGGGCCGTCCATTGACTTTGTCAGAGAAAATTTTATTCTCCCATTTACATAGTGATCAAAAATTAGAAAGCTTCGCAAGAGGGGGTTCTTATGTGGATTTTGCTCCAGACCGTGTAGCCATGCAAGATGCAACAGCGCAAATGGCCTTGTTACAATTTATGCAAGCAGGTCGTCCAAAAGTAGCAGTACCCAGTACTGTACATTGCGACCACTTGATTTCTGCAAAAGTAGAAGCAAAACAAGATTTACAAGTAGCAACAACAGAAAGTAAAGAAGTATATGATTTCTTAGCTTCTGTTTCTAACAAATATGGTTTAGGTTTTTGGAAACCAGGTGCTGGTATTATACACCAAGTAGTTTTAGAAAACTATGCCTTCCCGGGCGGTATGATGATTGGTACCGATTCGCACACGGTGAATGCAGGTGGCTTGGGTATGTTAGCGATTGGGGTGGGTGGTGCAGATGCTTGTGATGTAATGGCAGGATTGGCTTGGGAATTAAAATGGCCTAAATTAATTGGTATTAAATTAACAGGAAAATTAAATGGCTGGACCGCTCCTAAGGATGTGATTTTAAAAGTAGCGGGTATCTTAACCGTGAAAGGGGGAACCGGTGCCATTGTAGAATATTTTGGTGAAGGGGCAACCAGCATGAGTTGTACTGGTAAAGGAACTATTTGTAATATGGGTGCCGAAATTGGTGCCACTACGTCTACATTTGGTTACGATGCAAGTATGAGCCGTTACTTAAGTTCAACGGGCCGTGCCGATGTTGCTGCTTTAGCAGATACCGTTGCAGCGCACTTAACAGCAGATGCAGAAGTATATGCAGATCCAACAAAATATTTTGATGAAGTCATTGAAATAGATTTAAATACATTAGAGCCACATTTAAACGGACCCTTCACTCCAGATTTAGCAACCCCTATTTCTAAAATGAAAGAAGCTGCAGCAGCAAACGGATGGCCTACAAAAATTGAAGTTGGTTTAATTGGAAGCTGTACCAACTCTTCTTATGAAGATATTAGTCGCGCAGTAAGTTTGGCAAAACAAGTTGCTGAAAAAGGATTAAGCATGAAGGCTGAATATATGATTACGCCAGGTTCTGAGCAAGTAAGATATACCATTGAAAGAGATGGTTTCTTAGATGTGTTCAGTCAAATTGGTGCGAAAGTATTTGCAAATGCATGTGGACCTTGTATTGGAATGTGGGAGCGTGTGGGTGCAGAGAAAAAAGAAAAAAATACCATCGTACATTCTTTCAATAGAAATTTCGCAAAGCGTGCCGACGGTAATCCAAATACCTATGCATTTGTGGGTTCCCCTGAATTAATTACCGCATTAGCCATTGCAGGTGATTTAGGTTTTAATCCATTGACAGATACCTTAACCAACGATAAGGGCGAACAAGTAATGTTAGACGCTCCTACTGGTGATGAATTACCAACAAAAGGTTTCGCAGTAGAAGATGCTGGATTCCAAGCACCAGCAGAAGATGGTTCTAAAGTGGTTGTAGCAGTTGACCCAACATCAAAGCGTTTACAATTATTAGATCCATTCGCAGCATGGGAAGGAACGGATTTAAAATCATTAAGATTATTAATTAAAGCAAAAGGGAAATGTACAACGGATCATATTTCTATGGCAGGTCCATGGTTAAAGTTCCGCGGTCACTTAGACAATATATCTAACAACTTATTAATTGGTGCTGTTAACTTCTTCAACGAAAAAACAGACAATGTGAAGAGTCAAGTGAATGGCAACTACGATACCGTACCTAATACACAAAGGGCTTATAAAGCTTCTGGTGTGGGTACCATTGTTGTAGGTGATGAAAACTACGGAGAAGGAAGTTCTCGCGAGCACGCTGCAATGGAACCAAGACATTTAGGTGTGAGAGTAGTATTGACTAAATCATTTGCG
>CAIOYQ010000145.1 GCA_903862505.1 uncultured Bacteroidota bacterium | reverse complement strand
TATTATGTTTTTTTGCTTTGTTATTATCAACGAGTGCAGCCACCTATTTTTATTGGATGCAAGAGCAATGGCATGAAAGCGAAGTATTTACAAAAATCGAAGCAGGTGCTTTTGATTCCTTCGAAAATCAAATCAAAATTACGGTTCAGGATAAAGACATTTTGCCTGATGGGTATACATGGGAGGAAGAAGGAAGAGAGTTTACCCATAAGGGCATGTTTTACGATATCATTTCTATCAAAAAAATCGATGCTGGGTGGTTGATTACCGCTGCTTCTGATGAAGAGGAAGCTGAATTAGAAGCCAATCAACAAAAATTACATACAGAAGGTCAAGATACGGAGCGCCCCAATACCAAATTCAAAATTAGCATTAGCAAAGTCGTTTATGATTTTCCAATAAAGGAGACATTTGTAGATTCCGTATTTGCCCAAAAAATAGTTTATTGTTCTTATCCATCCGATATACGTTCTGTTTATCTAGTACCATTTAGTCCACCACCGGAGTTCGCCTAAACGCTTCAGTTGCAAGTCTTTCTCATGAAAGACAATTTCTCATTCTTAAAAAATATTAATATGCGCAAAATAATTGCGTTTGTTTTATTTTTTGGAATCACGTCCAGTTTGATGGCACAAAAGGATACGACTAAACCCTTGCAGGATGTAGTGGTATTTGCTAATAAATTTCCGACGCCTTCAAAAAATATAGTACAAACCATTGGTTTAATCACCGATAAAAATTTAATACAGCAACAAGCCAATACGGCCGATATTTTAATAGCTTCGGGACAGGTGTTTGTTCAAAAAAGCCAATTGGGTGGCGGAAGTCCTGTAATTAGAGGCTTTGAGGCTAGTCGTGTTTTATTAATGGTAGACGGTGTTAGAATGAACAGTGCTATTTTTAGAGCAGGGCATCTTCAAAATATCATTTCGGTAGATAATATGATATTGGACCGTGTTGAAATTTTGTATGGCCCAAGTTCTACCATGTATGGAAGTGATGCTTTAGGAGGTGTGGTAAATATGTTTACTAAAAATCCAACAATCAACAAAACCAACAGTTGGAATACGAATGGCAATGTAGTATATCGTTATGCATCTGGTCAAAACGAAAACCGTGCACATGTGGATGTGAATATTGCCAACAATAAATGGGCGTTTTTAACTTCTTTTACCAATAGTAGTTTTGGAGACCTTCGTCAAGGAAACAATCGTTCAACTGCGTATCCCGATTTTGGCAAACGTTTATTTTATGTCACTAGGGAAAATGGGGTGGATATTGTAAATAGTAATGAGAGCAAAGTAAATATTCAAAAAACAACGGGGTACACGCAAACAGATTTCTTACAGAAAATTCTTTTCAAGCCCAATGAAAACACGGAGCATTTGGTAAATATTCAATTATCTAATTCATCTGCCTACAACCGTTATGATCGTTTAACTGAAACCGCCGCCAACGGCATGCCTAGTTTTGCGGAGTGGTACTATGGCCCTCAGGTGCGTAATATGGTGGGGTATAAATTAAGTAAAACTAATTTAAAAGGCTACTTCCAGGAGTTGGCTTTGAATACGAATTACCAGCATTTGGAAGAGAGTAGAATAAGTAGAAGATTTAATTCCAATAACAAAGATTTTAGATTTGAAAAAGTGGACATCTTTGGAGTGAATGCCGATTTCTTACATAAGGATAAATATGGGGAACTGCATTTTGGGGTAGAATCCTATTATAATATTGTAAACTCAACTGCTTATGGAAATAACATTAGTACGAATGTAAAAACGGCTATTACTACTCGTTATAGTGATGGGCCTACCAATATGGGGTATCAAGCGTTTTACGTTCACCACACAAAAAACTTAGATGCACATTGGGTATTGAATGAGGGTATCCGATTAAATTTTGTGCAATTGAACGCACAATTTAAAGACACTGCTTTAATGCATTTTCCTTTTACAGAAGCAAAACAATTTAACGCTTCATTTACTGGTAATTTAGGATTAGCATATAATGGAAATAATGGGTACAGAGTTGCTTTTGGATTGAGTAGTGGTTTTAGAGCGCCCAATATTGACGACTTAACAAAAGTATTTGATACCAAAGCTGGGTTTGTTATTGTCCCTAATAAAGACTTAAAACCTGAGTACACGTATAATGCTGAAATCAATGTATCAAAAAATACTGCCGCCTATGCTTGGGGGGCAAGTGTTTTTTATACCTGGTTTAAAAATGCCTTAGTATCAGATGAATATACTTGGAATGGACAATCACAAATTATGTATCAAGGGGTATTAAGTTCCGTGTATGCAACGCAGAATAAAGCCAAGGCGGTCGTATATGGGTTTAATGTAAACGGAAGATTGCGTTTAGTGTATAATACGGATCTGACAGCTACCTTTTCGTATACCAAAGGGACTTACAATGATGGTATGAAAGAAATGCCATTGGATCATATTCCTCCAAGTTACGGGCGCATTGGTTTAAAACATGGTACGGCTAAATTTAATGCAGAATTATTCTCTGTGTTCAATGGATGGAAACGTATTGCGGATTATAATTTAAACGGAGAAGACAATGAAATTTATGCGACCAAAGATGGAATGCCAAGTTGGATGACTATTAATTTCGCAACCAATTACGCTCCTTCAAAACGGTTAAGTGTAGGATTTCAAATTGAAAATATGACAGATCTAAACTATCGATATTTCGCAAGTGGAATTTCGGCAGTGGGTAGAAATTATGTATTAAGTTGTAAATACACTTTTTAACGTATTAGTGCTCCCACATTGCTTGAGAATATTTTGACAGCAATGGCTAATAGGATGACACCAAAAAATTTACGAACTGCTAGTAAGCCTCCGGGCCCTAGCAGTTTTTCTATTATATTCAAAGACTTCAAGACAGCAAAAACAATCACCAGGTTTACGATGATCCCTAATAGTATATAAACTTCTTCAAAATTCGCTTTCAATGACATGATCGTAGTGAGCGTTCCACTTCCTGCAATAATAGGGAAGGCAATAGGCACCACCGAACCAGTATGTCCATTTTTATCTCCTTTAAAAATTTCATGACCCAATACCATTTCAAGCCCTAATAAAAATATCACAATAGAACCGCCCACGGCGAATGATTTAACATCTAATCCCAACACACTTAAAAAAGGTTTTCCTAAAAATAAAAAGGCGACCATCAGTGCCCCTGAAATAAGCGTCACTTGCATGGATTTAATGCCGCCCGATTTTTCTTTCATCGCAATTAATAAGGGGATAGACCCCACAATATCAATGACGGCGAACAAAGTAAAAATAACGGTGACTAATTCATTAAAATGAAATTGCATAAAAAAGCTTTGTATGAAGATACAAAGCTTTTGTTATTTGGGAGCCGGTAAGGTATTCTAATGCAATCTGAATCCAAACTGAATGTTTCTGCCCATGGCATTATACCCATTAATTTCTTGAAAACGATCTTGCAATATATTTTGAAGGTCTACATAAAAACTAAGACTCTTGCTTGCCTGATATTGTATATGCGCATTGAACAATGTATAATAATCTAGTTTCACATCCGGTGTTGCATAACCACCTACATCATATCGGCTGCTTATAAAACGGCCAGATAAAGATGCCTGCCATTTAGGGTTGAATGCTATATTGTACATCATTTGTAAATTGTGCTTAGGTCTTTTTAATAAATAATTGTAAGTGATGGTATCGGTGGTGGTAATCCTGTTTTGGTTGGTCTCCTGACCATTTAATAAAGTATAATTTACGCCAACTGATTGACCATGAGGCAAACGATGATTTAATTCAATTTCTATGCCATTTACTTTTTGCTTAATGAAATTGAAAAAGTTGTAATCAATATAATTATAATCAATACCATTGTTTATGGTTCTATTAAAATATACAATCCGTGCATCTACTGGATTTGATTTATAATCCACTCCTAGTTCGGCGTTCACCGAAGTTTCTGCTTTTAAAGCAGTGTTATAACTTATTTGATATAAGCTAGGCGCTTTAAAGCCCGAAGAAACACTGGATAGTATACGTAGGCCTGGTTGGATCACATAAGATGGGCTAATCGTAAATGTTTGATTGTCCCCATAACGAGAATGATGGTTATATCTTGTCCCTAATTCTAGTAACCACTTTTTAGAAGCATCATTTATTAATAAGGAACCATACAATGCGTTTTGAAATTGAAAAGTATCCTTAAAATTTTCATTATAAGGGCCGTATACGCTAATACTAGCATAGGTTTGGTTGTAGGATCCGTATCTAAAATCTGAACCCAGTATCCATTGTATGTTTTGCCCTATGGACTTGGATAAAAACGCATCTGCAAAATGTGTTTTACCGGCATATTGGTTGTTCTCGTAAGTGATATATTTTTTATCGGTGCTATCATTTAAATAACTTCTATCCTGCGTAGTATATTGATATTGAAATTGAAAAACGGTTTTATCTTTTTTGTATTTTAACTGCAAGCCCGACATGGTGGTTGCATTATTGAAATATTCGTCCTTATCGTCTTTAAAAGCGCCATAATCAATACTGGCTTTGTACGCCGTTTTACGCGTATTTGCCTGCAGCGACCAATTGTCATTAATGGCATAATTTAATTTAGTATACCAACTATTGTTTTTATATCCGTCCTTATCAAAATTGCCAGTATTGTTTTTATCATTGGCGGAAGAGAATCCATCTGCTTTTTGATTTTCAAAACCAAGCGTGTAATTTATTTTTGCCAATGAACCGTTCAGTGATAATTGATTTGTTTTGGTCCCATAAGATCCTGCACTTGCACCTGCTGTTAAAAAGCTACCCGCTTTTTTCTTGGTGATAATATTAATAACACCACCAATGGCATCGGATCCGTACAACGTACTTTGAGAGCCTTTTAAAATTTCAATTCTTTCTATTTGCGCTAAGGGAACTAAGTTTAAATCAAATTCATTACTAATCATAGAGGGGTCGCCTACTGGAGCACCGTCTACTAAGATTAAAGTCCTGCCACTGGAAGCGCCGCGCATATAAATACTTGGAACGGTACCTGCATTGCTCAAAGCACCAGGTAAATTTAGACCTGCTTGTTCGCTTAATACTTGTGCTACAGATTGTCCTGCATGTGCATTTAATTGTGCAGCGGTGATTACAGTCACTAATTTACCCGTCGTGTTTTGCTTTTGCTCAATTTTGTTGGCAGTAACAATTACATCGTCTAAGGTGGATGTTGTGTTTTGGGAACTGTTTTTAGGAAGACTATCTTTTTGCCCAAAGAGGAGGGTGGTAGCGATTAAGCCTACCGAGAGCGTAATTAATTTTTTGCTCATTGTTTTGTTTTTTTGAGTTAACAATGAGCTTCCTGGAAAAAAGAACCATAATTAATTGTTGGAGGAATTTTTAAGCTAGTAAAAAACTAACTTTTAAACTTTGTTCAACAATGTTTTACAATCCTGCTTTTTACCCGAAAGCTGTTGGTTATAATTTAACTAGGCAGGTCTTCTGGCTTATTCTTTTAAATTGCGTCCTTCCCAAATTGCTTCAGTGGATTTGTGCAATTCGTTGTTACCAACGATGAACTTACAGCTACGGGAATAGCTCCAGCATTTACTGGATTCCCTTTTAATCATTTTCATGAACCTAATTCCAGAGCAAACATAGTTAGAATAGGATTGGTTGTAGCGTTTAATTATCAACGCTTTGTTGAAAACTAGCTAACATTTTATATATTTATCCCATAACAAAGCGGATTTAATTTAAATAGTACACTCATATTAAATATTGTTGGAATGAAAGAAAAGCAAGGCATCAATTTTTTTAGTTTAACCATGATTGTGATAAGCTTGGTGATTGGCATGGGTATTTTTAAAACACCTGCTACTATTGCCGCTAAATCAGGAACCGAGTTAATTTTTTTTAGTGCTTGGATCATTGGAGGTATTATTGCTTTATTTGGTGCACTAACCTATGCTGAAATCGGCCAAAGATTGCCAGTAATGGGCGGTTATTATAAAGTGTTTGCACATTGTTATCATCCAGGTGTTGGCTTTACAATAAACGTGCTCATCTTAATTAGTAATGCAGCATCCCTTGCAGTAGTTGCTTTAATTGGCGCAGACTATGTAAGTGACTTATTATTTGGACATCCTTCCAGTACCTTATTTAATGTAGGTATTGCTTCTTTATCCGTAGGTCTTTTTTATATTGTTAATTTGTTAGGATTAAAAACAAGTAGTAGAACACAAAATGTGTTAATGGTAGTAAAAATTAGTTTAATCCTATTGCTTATTTCTTCTTTCTTTAAAGGAGTAACTGTTCCAATACATGGAGTGAATGAAGGAGAAATTAGAGTTTACAATGGGCAGAATGGAGGACTCTTGTTATTGGTAAGTTTGGTTTCTGTTTTCTTTACCTACGGGGGCTATCAGCAAACAATTAATTTTGGATCCGAAGTAAAATCGGCAAAGACCATGCAGCGCGGAATTGTACTAGGTATTTTTATTGTATTATTTTTATACCTCGCAATTAATTACACATATATTAAAGTAATTGGTTTTGATCAAATGAAAAATGCCAATGCCATTGGTTCTTTATTATTTGAGGCTTGGTTTGGAAAATATGGTGCCAAGGTTTTTGATTTTGCAATGATATTAAGTGTGTTGGCTTATGTGAATGTAATTTTAATGAGTAATCCACGGGTGATGTTTGCCATGAGTGAGGATAAAGTGTTGCCTAAAATATTTCAAAAAAAACATCCTAAAACAGACGCTTTGGTACCTGGGCTAACGGTGTTTGCCATCACTACTATTTTAGTAACGTTCTTTGGCAAAGGGGTAGACGATGTGTTAAGCTTTAGTATCTTTTTAGATTGTATGGGTATGAGTACCTCAGCAGCCACTTTATTTATTTTAAGAAAAAGAGGGCAGGGGGATGCTGCTGTTACAGGTGTCATGAAAAAATGGACACCTATTTTAGCGGGGATATTTGTGCTGGCATATGCATTTGTGGCCGTTGCCGTGGTCATTGACAAACCTTATGCTGCGCTAACAGCTGTGTGTTTAATTATAATAGTACTTATTATTTATCGCCTTTACTACTATAAAAAGCAAGATTTGCTCCAAAAATAGGGTCATTCCTGCCTTTCATCTATTAAAAAATGGCCTTAATTGGCATCCTTTTCCGTTTGTCTAAAAATTAGACAAGTAGGCACTATTAGTTTACTTTTGTAGGGTAATATGGTACGCAAAAATAAACACATGAAACACATATTTGCATTATTCTTATCTATAAGTATTTCTTTGGGCTTAACTGCGCAGGATACAACCCATTGGGATCTAAAAACCTGCGTTGAGTATGCAATCAAGCATAATATTTCGGTTCAGCAGGCAGATATACAAGTTAGACTTGCCAAACTACAAGCAGATTTGGCCAAATCCAACCAATTGCCAACCATTAATGGGTCCTCTGGTATGGGCTTAAGATTGGGAAGGTCTATTGACCCTACCACCAACGGTTTTACCAACACCCAATTTTTGTACAATAATTTTGGGTTAAATGGAGGTATTCAAATTTTTAATGCGGGTAGATTACGCAATTCATCAGATGCATCTATTTTAAGCTGGCAGGCTTCTGAGGCAGATAAGCAAAACACTTCCAATGATATTTCAATGAGTGTGGCTACTTATTATTTACAAGTATTGTCAGCCATTGAACAAGCCGAAATTGCTAAAATACAAATTGAGCAAACCAAGCAACAATTGGCAGCTACTAAGAAAAGAGTGGAAGTGGGATTATTGCCTGAATTAAATTTATTAGAATTAGAAACACAATTGGCGAACGATAGCAGTACTTTTATTTCTGCTAGCGCGAATATTGATCAAAGTAAAATGTTGTTGAAGGCGTTATTAAATTTAGATGCCAGCAAGCCTTTTGATATACAAGCGCAATCCGTAGATCAAATTAAATTGCAATCCTTTGCGGACTTGCAACCAGATTATGTTTTTGGCATTGCTTCTCAAAACCTCCCAGGAGTAAGGGCTGCAGCTTTGCGTGTAAAAGCAGCTTCAAAAAATCAATTGGTCGCAAAATCTAGTTTTTATCCTAGTGTTAGTTTTGGATATAATTTAAGTTCTAACTTTTCTAATGTATTTAATTACGTGAGTGGTTTTAATTTTTCAGGCTATAGTACACCAACTGCAGCGTCGCCTTTTGTTACGGTGAATAGTACTAAATATTTTATTCAAAGCCCAGTGTATACTGCGGTTACTTCACAAAGAAATTGGGGCAATATCTGGAATGGATGGGGCAATCAAGTGAATAATAATTTTGGACAGAGCTTTGGATTTCAAATGAACATTCCCATCTTTAATGCCAATCAATCTAAAATTTCCTACGCGCAAGCAAAACTTAATTATCGCAGTGCGAGTTTGCAAGAGGAAAATACCAACTTAAAGCTAAAGCAGGATATTTACACGGCCTATACCAATGCAGTAGTGGCTTTCAATAAATTAGCAGCTACACAAAAAGCGGTAACATCTGCTGAAAAAACATATCAGTTTGCGACAAAACGTTACGACCTTGGTTTATTAGGTACCATTGAATTATTAAACAATCAAAATAATTTCCTTAAAGCAAAAGTGAATTTTAAATCGGCTCAGTACGAGTATGTGTTTAGAATTAAATTACTTGAGTTTTACAAAGGGGAAGCATTATCATTATAAGTTATTAGCATTAATAAAATAGACAATTATGAAGAAGAAATTAATTTGGATACTCGGTGGCTTGTTTGCAGTGATTATACTGTTGGTAATCTTAAAAAAAACAGGTGTAG
>CAIOYQ010000144.1 GCA_903862505.1 uncultured Bacteroidota bacterium | reverse complement strand
TTGATATTGCATACCAAAATAAGCACCTACACTTTGAGAGCGGATGGTCCCTTTTAAGCTTGCCGAAGTAGAAACGGATAAAGATGGAAATGATAGACCTTGAATGGGGTCAGGGGTGTATGTATAATTAATAGGAACATCCACTTCCATGTTGCCAAACCTTGCATAAGGGGCAATATAAATACCTGACATTTTTTGCAAACCCAAATAAAATCTGGATTCAAAAGTGATGGCGTTATTGGCCATTTTAAAATTGTCAAAATCAATATTGGGGTTTTCTATGAATTGCTTTGCCAATGATTTTAATGGGATATTTCTTTTAGGCATGGTTGAATAGCTTGCCGAAATACTCATGAAGTGGTTGATACTTCTTTCATAAGTGATATTGTAATTCTGCAAGGCGTTTGCCGACATGTTGGTTTTTAAAATATTGTCACCGCCAATTAAACTCTGGGCATTCCCTAAATTTACTAAAGCTGCAAAAAGTGCAATAAGTATTGCTTTTTTCATAAATTATGTTTTAAATAATACAGCAAACACTTAGGGGGTGTGCTTACAGTGCGATTAAATCAGATACCGTTCTTTTATCTAAAATGGCCAAGGTATTGTCCCTTACTTCTACCATTATTTTATTAATTCCACATTTTTTTTCGTTGCAGGTTTCACATTTCTTATAAAAGTTTAAACTTACACAAGGTAGTAAAGCAATAGGGCCTTCGATGGTTCTGAAAATAGCAGAAAGTTTTATTTTTTGAGGAGCGATCGCAAAGAAGTATCCGCCATGTTTTCCTTTTTTACTTTCTAAGAACCCTGCTTTTTTTAGTTCTAATAAAATGTTTTCTAAAAACTTGAGTGGAATTTTTTTCTCTGTACTAATCTCTGCTATCAGTATAGGCGCATCGGTTCCTTTTCCTACCATATAGGAAAGGGCTTGTAATGCGTATTGTGTCTTTTTTGATAACATATTATAATCCTAAAACTTCTTTCATGGTAAAGATACCGCTTTTATTTTTTGCAAACTCAGCGGCTAAAACAGCACCACTTGCAAATCCTTTTCTGTTGTGTGCTGTATGGGTAATTTCAATCGTATCAATAGGAGACTGATAGGTCACCGTATGCGTGCCGGGCGCCGGGTCAATTCTTTCAGAAGTAATCAATAAATCCGAAGGTGTGGAAGAAGGGTTATTTACCCATTGATTTTTTCTCCCCAAATTCGCGAGTATTTGTTCTGCCAAGGTGATAGCCGTTCCACTGGGAGCGTCCTTTTTTTCGGTATGATGAATCTCCTTCATATTTACATCATAGCTATCATAAGGCTCCATTAATTTAGCCAATTGCTTATTTAACTCAAAGAATAAATTTACGCCAATACTATAATTGCTGGAATATACTAAACTGCCATTATTGGTATCGCAAAGGGCGCTAATCTCGTTCCATTTTTCTATCCATCCAGTAGATCCGCTCACAACAGGCACGCCAGACTGGATACATTTTTTCACATTCTCATAGGCACTATGTGGACCCGTAAATTCAATGGCAACATCTGCTTTTTGTAAATTTTCTTTGGTAAAGTCTTCATTATTTTGAACATCAATTTTCAACACAATTTCATGGCCTTTATCTAAAGCAACTTCTTCAATCGCCTTACCCATTTTTCCATATCCTATCAATGCTATTTTCATGCTTGTTTTTTAAATTATCTTGTCTGTGTATTTTTCAAATTAAAATGTATACTCAGTCCTGTTTGTCTTAATTGAGGTTGAATCATGGGTTCAATACGCATGGACAAATTATCACTCACATCAAATTCTTTTAAATGACCAAATACGGTTGCATCCACTACATTTATGCCCCATCCAATAAAGAACCAAAGAATAGAGTAGTCCCTATCTCTTCTAAAAGCATTACGGTAACTCTGCATGGAACCAATGCTTAAATTTTTTAAAGCAGGGTCTATTTTATCCACGTCGGAGGCGTCTCCATTTTTTTGCTTTTGTAAAGCCGTATAACCAAACTTTGTTTTATTATACAAATCATTATTATAAATAAAGGTAGAAATTGGAATGGCCAATATTCCATATACAATAGGAATTTTCCAATATTGTTTATTATAGGCTTGTCCTAATCCTGGTAACATTGCAGAATATCTTGTAGCGAGGCGAGGGTTGTGACGTTTTACCGTATCGGCAAAAACAATTTTACTGGTGTCGGTGGATAGGACTGCGTTGTTGATAGCTTTCTTTACTGTTGTATCCTGACTCCAGCAATTTTCTTGCATTCCTATCAACAACAATAAAATTAATATTGACCTCATCCTATGGGTATTCCTTTTTTAAATAGTCTACTAGCTAATGCTCACTTGCATTGCATCTAAAATGGTATTTAAACCATTAATGTCCTGATATGAAATAGTAATGGTCCCGCTACCATTTTTCTGTTGCACTAAAATCACTTTAGAAGACAAATGACTTGATAACTTGTCTTCTAATTTTTTATAAACAGGGGAAAGCTCGTTTTTCTTTGCCGTTTTTGGTGCTTTACCACTTGCAGCATTCATTTTTTTGATCAAGTCCTCTGTTTGACGAACGGTTAATCCTTTCTCGATAATTTCTTTGAATAAAAATAATTGCTGATCAATTTCTTTGCCAATTAAAATCTTTGCTAAACTCACACTTAAAGTTCCTTTACGCACTGCAGCTTGAATGGCAGGTGGTAAATCCAATAAACGAATATAGTTGGCAACGGTAGAGCGGTCCTTACCCATACGCTCCGAAACTTTTTCCTGCGTATAGTTCAATTCCTGCATCATTCTTTGATAGCTTAATGCAATTTCAATTTCGTTTAAGTCTACTCTTTGTAAGTTCTCTAATAATGCTAATTCTAATAATTCTTGATCATTGCCTTGTCTTACATAGGCTGGGATATCATTTAGGCCTGCTAGTTTTGCAGCACGGAATCTTCTTTCACCGGCAATTAATTGATATTTACCATTCGGAAGCAACGCAACCGTGATAGGTTGAATAATATCGTGCAACTTAATAGAGTGTCTTAATTCTTGCATTGCCATTTCATCAAAATCCTTTCTTGGGTTTTTTGGATTCACCTGAATATCGCTCAACGCAATGCGATTGGTGGCAACCGCTTTTTGCTTGGTCTCCGTTTCCACTCTTCCAGCTGGATTTTTATATTCTGCGTCTATGTTTTGCAAAAGAGATCTTAGTCCCTTTCCAATCATATCTTTATTATTTGTACTCTTGCTCATGATTAATCTATTATTCTGTCAGCATTACTCATTTTAGTCATGCCATTTTTTTGTAAAATTTCTTTCGCCAGGTTTAAATAGTTCACGGTTCCCTTACTGTCTGCATCATATAAAATAACGGGCTTGCCCACGCTTGGGGCTTCACTTAAACGACTATTACGGTGAATGATAGTAGAAAATACCATATCATCAAAATGCTTACGCACTTCTCCAACTACTTGATTGCTTAAACGTAAGCGTGCATCATACATAGTCATTAAAATACCCTCAATTTGCAAATTGGGATTTAATCTGCTTTGTACAATTTTCACCGTATTTAATAATTTTCCTAAACCTTCTAAGGCAAAAAATTCACATTGTACTGGGACAATTACACTATTCGCTGCCACTAATGCATTTACAGTAATTAAACCTAATGATGGTAAACAGTCAATAATTATAAAGTCATATGCATCTTGAATGGGAACCAATAATTCCTTTAATACATTTTCCCTATTGGGGAAATTAATCAATTCAATTTCGGCACCTACTAAGTCAATATGAGAAGGGATTACGTCTAAATGTGGGATCTCTGTTTTTAAAATAATATCTGCTAATGGGGTCTGATTAATCATGCCATCATATAAGCTGGTGGTGATATTGTGTAAATCAAATCCAACACCTGTTGTACTGTTTGCTTGCGGGTCGGCATCTATTAATAAGGTCTTGAACTCCAAAACAGCTAAACTGGCCGCAATATTGATTGCAGATGTGGTTTTTCCAACCCCTCCTTTTTGATTCGCAATTCCGATTATTCTAGCCATAAAATGGGTATCCTTAATTTCTGCCAAAAATAAGGCTTTTGGCCCTATTTTTGTGCTTTAAATCCCCACATGAGAAACCCCGTTTTTATTTCGATTTTACTTATGGTATTGATTGCCATTGATTTCTACATCTACCAGGTCCTAAAACACCTTTTACAAGGGAGTAGCACCGGTTTGAGAACTGCTGTTAGCCTACTTTATTGGACCCTTTGTTTCATATGTATTTTGGCTTTTTTATTGTTCCCGTATACGACGAACCCCTATTTTAGACAGTATATATTTTCAGTGAGTATGGGTTGGATATTAACCCAACTAGTCATGGCCTTGATTTTTTTAATTGACGATATTAGACGCGGCACTTTTTGGGCAGTGGGAAAAATAAGTACTGCTTCTGGGGGCCAATTTTTAAACACCGAAAACGGAATACCTCGTTCCACCTTTTTAAGTTGGTTAGGCGTTGGATTGGCTTCTTCGTTATTTTTTTCACTGATTTATGGTTTTGGAAATAAGTATAAATACCGAATTATTAAAAAAAGTATCAGTTTAAATGGCCTACCCTCCGTTTTTAAAGGATTTAAAATTATACATATTAGTGATATTCATAGTGGTAGTTTAAAAGATAAAATGGCGGTTCAAAAAGGCATTGATTTAATCAAAAAGCAAAATCCAGATTTAGTTTTATTTACAGGAGACTTAGTGAATGACAGGGCTACTGAGATGCAGGATTGGATGGATATATTTTCTCAAATTAAAGCGCCTCATGGGGTTTTTAGTACCTTGGGAAATCACGATTATGGCGATTATGTAAAGTGGGATAATAAAGAGGCGAAGCAACAAAATCTAAATGATTTAATGCAAGTACATGCCAATTTAGGTTGGAAGTTAATGATGAATGAAAATGTGAAAATTGAAAAAGAGGGTGCTCATTTTCATTTAGTAGGTATAGAAAACTGGGGGGCAAAAGCAAGGTTTCCCAAATATGGGAAAATGGATAAAGCCATGACAGGCATTGAAACTAAAGCGCCTATCATTTTAATGAGCCATGATCCAAGCCATTGGGAAGCAGAAGTAATTCCAAAATACCCCGAAGTACAATTAATGTTATCAGGCCATACGCACGGCATGCAGTTTGGATTAGAGAATCCTTATTTTAAATGGAGTCCTGTACAGTGGGTGTATAAACAATGGGCAGGAATTTATCAAACGGAAAAGCAACAATTATACGTGAACCGTGGTTTTGGATTCTTAGGCTATCCAGGAAGGGTAGGCATTTTACCAGAAATTACCTTAATAGAATTGGTATAGAAAAATTTGTTAAAGTCCTGTATGTAACAAATTGCATTTTTTTTCGTTATACCTTTGTATTATCAATCAATTATCTATTATGAAAAAATATCTTGTAATTATAGTGGCCGTTTTTACTGTAGCGAATGTAAACGCACAGGAAAAGTTTAGTATTGGCATTAAAGTAGGGCAAAATTTTACCAGTGTTAATAATGTAGCGGTAGACCATAACACAGCTTCTTTTCATGCGGGCGTAACTACCCGTTTTGGTATTTCAGAAAAACTGGGTATTTCACCTGAAATTATTTTGTCTCAAACAAAATTAGAAACCACACCCCCTATTACTAGTTTATTAGGTGGTGGTAGCGCTTTAACTCAACCCGAAACCTATCATTTAAATTACTTAGCCATTCCAATTTTATTTGATGCTAAATTGATGAAAAAACTAAGTGTTCAAGCGGGTCCTCAATACAGCATTTTATTAGATCAAAAAAAGGATGGTGTTGGCAATGCAAGCATGGCCTTTAACAATGGCGAATTTGCTTTTGTGGGCGGCGCGAAATTAGACCTAGGTGGGTTTTCCTTATATGGCAGGTATGTAGTAGGGCTACAAAATATTAATGAATTGCAGGATCAAGCAAAATGGAAGACTACACAATGGCAATTGGGTATAGGAATGTCTTTGTTCAATTTTTAATTCCTTATTCTTTATTTCGCTTTTAATTCCTTTTTTAAGGCAGCTATTTCAATTTCCAATTGAGACAATGTATTATTTTGTTCCTTAATAAAACTATTGTCTTTTAAACTACCCACTATTGCATTCATTTCTTCCTCACTCTCATACACCATTTTCCTAAATGGATTTGCATAATCTTTTGCGCGGGTAGTATGAATTCGAGCCGTGATGTCTTTTTTGATTTCCAAATAACTGTCTAACCAACTTACAAACTGAGTGGTGGAGACTTTGTTAACCGACTTCTTGGTTAATTTTTCCAAGGTTGACAATGCGTGTAAATCCTTTCTAGCATTGTATTTATCCGATTCTGTTTCGTAAAATGTATGCACCTGATTCCAGCTTTCGATGGCGCCGGATTTAATTTTATTTAAAAGTCCTTCTACATTTTTATTGGGAATTAACTGTCCGCCAATATTGGTCCAAGTTAAATTGGCAGAAGATAGCTTCACTTGTTGTAGGGTGCTGATTATATTTTTTCCTTTTTTATTTTCGGTAACACGTAAAGCTGCTTCTATACCATATATGAAAATTATTTTTTCAAACATATGATAAGCATCGTAGGATTTAATCAATCTCACTTTTCTTTTACTATTCTCAAATCCAGTCACTACTATTTCTAATGCATCTATTTCTTTCTTTGTCTTTGTATTTAATAAGCTTTCACCCAAAGCCAATAATTTTGATTCGTCTGTGAATACCGTTTTCTTTTGCTTTGTTAACTGCGCGGTTGCAACCGCCTTGGCAATAATTTCACGAGCCGTTAATAATTCATTCACCGAATCAGGCGCAAGGTAGTCATATTCATAGATGGGTGTCTTATACTTACGTTTATCACGGTCCATATACTTCCAAGCGTTTCTTGCTAAGGCATAAAAATTATATAAGAACCAATAGCCTGGCATAATTATTAACTCATCTTTTAATGGGTCGTTGCTAATTAACGAGAAAGGAATGGGAACATTCAATTCATAGTTATAATCCCCTTTGTTTAATAAAGAGAAACTAGCAAACACTGAATTATGTTTTATACTTACGCACAAACCTGGCCAAAATCCTCTACCCATCACCACTTCACCATCCGCTCCACGGCTATTATGATTAGAACCTAGGGTAGCACCCGCTGCAATATTGGATTGCCCCATCACCGTAGCTGCGCACAAGAAGCTATTATTATGGTGCTGCTCGTGTGCAGGGAATATTAAGGAGTTTAATACCTCACAACATGAGATGGTTGCATTGGGCCCTAAAAAAGAGTTAATGAGCCTTGCACCATACTTCAATTGAGAATAATCGGATAATACAAAACGAACAGCTTTAATACCATAAAATATTCTACAACCATAGCCAATAATTCCGTTTACCAATTCACATCCTTCCCCAATTTGTGTAGTCGCCTCGGGGTGTGAATTAATAGTAACGTTCTTTATTTTGTTTGCCCCTTTTAAATAAGCGTCCTCTCCAATCCAAACGTCTTTTATAATTTTACAGTTCTTAATTACGGTTCTATCACCCACTTTTCCGTAGTATCCCAATTTATCATCAAATTGATTTTCTGTTATTTCAATAAATTTTTTCTGTAAAGCGGCATCTGCTCTATGCCTTGTCCATAAATAAGCATCTCCGGCTGTCATACCATTAAATGGCAATACTTTTCTCCCCGTATTTTCATTGCATATTTCCATCCATATTCTTACTTCTTCTGGTTCTCCTTTTTTAATAATACCATTTCCAAATTTTGCATGATTGGTGGTAACCAATTCGTTTACATTATTAATGATTACTTCATTGCCTAAAATATAATGTGACATATAGTTCACATTGTGAACGGATACATTGTTTCCAAAATCACAACTAATAATAGTAGAGTTGTATATGCCAATAGGAACAATTAAGTCACTAAAACTTAAACAGCTTGTTTCTAAATTACCAATTCTATTTAAACCAAAGAAAGAGCTGTTTTTTACCAATTCTGGATTGAATTCATTGGATACTAATATATTGGACCATTCGTCACTGGTGTTTCTATTGCGTACCAATATTTCAATTTCCAAAGCAGTTAGCTTTCTGTAAGTGATCCCACTTCTATTTTGTTTATTTCTTAAATAGTATTCGTCCTTCCCTTTGGGTAAATCCTTAATGAATCCATAGCCCAACTTATTTATCGAAATCTTTTTTATTTTATTCATGTTTGAAAGTGCTATTTAAATAATGCGGGATGTTGTTTATTCCAATTAGTTTGTTGCTGATACGCGTCTGCAATTTTTAAAATGGTGCCTTCGTCATATAAATTCCCTACAAAACTAATGCCGGTAGGTAAATTATATTTGCCATCAAAGCCGGTAGGCACACAAACTACTGGGTGTCCCGTTAAATTGGTAATAGCCGCTTGGTTACCTTCCACACCTCTTGAAGGGCAAATGATTACATCATATTGACTAATCACTTCATTTACTTTTTGCATTAACACACTACGATGTCTTTGTGCATTTATATATTCCACCGCTGGAACAAACCTCGCTGTTCTAAATTGGTTGGGCCAATCGTATTTTGTTTGTCGTGTTAATTCGTCGTCTATATTCAATCTGGTCATTTCGTCAAATTGTGCTGCACATTCTACACCAATAATGATATCTATGATATTAAAATTATATACGCCACTATCTGGGAAATTCACCGGGATTAATTCAACGCCCATTTTTTTAAAGGCGGCTAAAACTTTCCATTCGTTTTTACTGGTATCTTTTATTTGATCAAAATAATTTTTGGCATAAGCAATGCGCATTTTTTTGATATCCTTTATTGGCTGGTAATTAAAGGGCGCATCAAAGGCAGATAAATCTTTGCCGTCTGTTCCGTGCAAATAATTAAATACAATGGCAGCATCATTCGCACTGCGGCAAATAGGTCCTACTTTGTCTAAGCTATAACTAAGTGCCATAGCACCTGAACGGCTGATACTTCCAAAAGTGGGTCTTAATCCCGTTGCGCCACATTGGGTAGAAGGGGAAACAATACTTCCGTAGGTTTCGGTGCCAATGGCGAATGGAACCAATCCAGCAACTGTAGCTGATGTAGATCCTGCGGATGAGCCGGATGATCCATATTTTAAATTCCAAGGATTTTTAGTTCGGCCACCATACCAATAATCACCCATGGCTAAAGCGCCTAAAGTAAATTTAGCCACAAATACAGCACCTGCATTTTTTAATTGCGTATACACAAATGCATCTTCTTCAATGGTTTGATTTTTGTATGGAGCAGCACCCCAGGTGGTTTTGGTTCCTTTTACAGAAAATAAATCTTTTAAACCATAGGGGATACCATGTAATAATCCTCTGTATTTTCCTTTTGCAATTTCTTCGTCCGCTTGTTTTGCTTGTGCATAAGCCATATCCTCTTGTAAGCTAATGATACATTGTAAAGTGTCGCCGTATTTTTTTATTCTATCAATGTAGAACTTTGTAAGCGCAAGGGAACTAATTTTTTTATTTTTTATTAAGTAAGCTAATTCACTAATACTATAAAAAGCAAGATCCTCTTTGCGGGCAGGTAATTCTACTTTTGTGGTTTCCAGTAAAGCACCCTTTGAATTTTTCTTTGTGTTTATGGGTACGGCTAACTGCCAAGTACTTAAAGGAACACTATTGGGTAAAGACAGTTTATGCATTGCTTTATAATTGGCAATATTGTCTATTACATCACTATAAAGTGTATCAATTTCTTTTTGTGAAAATTGTACATCAAAAAGTTTTGAAGCACTTTTTAAATCAGCCTTTGTAATGGTTGTATCCTGCGCATTCGCGAAAGCACAAAAACTAGTGAATAGTAAAACAATAAAACGCTTCATGATATAAAGTATTAATTTATATCAAAGATACTACCCACGCTTTGTTTTGTTGCTTGAAAAGCGTCTTTTTTGTCCACCCTTGGCGCCAAATCCGCCTTCCTGTTGTGGCGCTCTACCTCTGGTATTTCTGGGTTTGCCCCATCCTGCATCCTGGGAGGTTTTATTGGCATGAAATTGTTGCATTGGGAAGGGGTGTTCTTCAATGACTGGTACTTTTTTACCAATTAATTTTTCAATATCAATTAGGAAGGCTTTTTCTTCATAATCGCAAAACGACAAAGCGGTTCCTTCGGCACCTGCACGACCCGTTCGGCCAATACGGTGCACATAGGTTTCTGGGATATTTGGGATATCAAAATTAATAACGTGTGCTAATTCATCTACATCAATTCCTCTTGCAGCAATATCGGTCGCTACCAATACTCTAGTACTTTGTTCTTTAAAATTACTCAAAGCACGTTGACGTGCGTTTTGTGATTTATTACCATGTATCGCTTCTGCAATAATATTATTCTTAACTAATAACTGAACTACTTTGTCAGCTCCATGTTTTGTTCTTGTAAAAACCAAGGCTGTTTTAATCGCCTGATTTTTTAACACCTCTACTAATAAGGCATTCTTATTCGCCTTATCTACAAAGTAAACTCCTTGTGCAATAATCTCCACTGTAGAAGATACAGGGGTAACGCTCACTTTTTCAGGGTTGTGTAAAATAGAATTGGCTAAACTCACAATTTCGGGGGGCATGGTTGCAGAGAAAAACAAAGACTGTCTTTTTTTAGGAAGTACGGCTAATAATTTTTTCACATCATGCACAAAACCCATATCCAACATTCTGTCTGCTTCATCTAACACAAAAAATTCAACCTCGCGAAGACTAATAAATCCTTGGTTCATTAAATCCAATAAACGACCGGGTGTAGCAATCACCACATCCACTCCATTTTTTAAAGCAGTCACCTGTGGCCCTTGACCCACGCCACCAAATATAACGGTGCAGTTTAATTGCGTATGTCTTCCATAAGCGTTAAAACTCTCCGCAATTTGAATGGCTAGTTCACGAGTTGGCGTAACGATCAAACTCTTAATTCTTTTTCTTTTCTCAACTGGCTTAGCCGATAGTAATTGTATAATTGGTAGGGTAAATGCAGCTGTTTTTCCTGTACCCGTTTGGGCACAACCTAATAAGTCCTTGCCCTCCAATAAAATGGGGATGGACTGCGCCTGTATTGGTGTTGGGGTAGTGTAACCTTCTTCAAATAAAGCCAATAAAATGGGTTCTATTAACCCTAGTTCTTTAAAATTCGTACTCATAATGGCTTGCAAGGTACGACTTTAATTTTTGAGGGCCTTTAATGCTACTTTCTAACTAAAGTATAGGATGTAAATACGATCCCTTGAATGGTTTTAGAAGGCACTGTTCTATTAAGGTGCATAGTGTTCCAATGTTTCTTATTCATGTGAAATCCAGGAAAGATAGCGTCCGGATATTGATCCCTTTGTTCAATAATATCGTCCGGGCTAGCTTTGTAGTTCATAGTGCTAGGCAGAGCGGCTAAATCTAAGATGATAAAAATCTTTCCCTTAGTTTTTAGGACTAAATTGTTTTCCCCAAATGGGAAACATTCTTCGGTTTCGGGAAGGGAGAGGGCGTATTCTCTAATTTCGTCTATTTCCATTTTTATAAAGCGTATTTCTTCATTTGCTTATGCATAATGGAGAACCAAATAGGCGGGAATAAGGATAAGACAATCATGCCAGGATACCCGGTTGGCATTTGAGGGGCTTCTTCCATGTTTCTTAAAATCTGGTATTTACGAGAAGCTAAATAGTGATGATCACTATGGCGGCTTAATTCAAATAACATTAATCTTCCAATCACATGGTTGCTATTCCAGCTATGATGTGGTTTTACTCTTTCATATAATTCGCCTTCCCCTTTTTCTCTGGAAAGTCCATAGTGCTCAATATAGTTTACAGTTTCTAAAAGGGTAGCGCCCATTAATGCAGCGCCCATAAAATACAACATAATGGCTAGGCCAAAGAAGTAAAAAATGCCAAGCACAAAACCAATTTGAATCAATTGAAATAAAAACATTTCATTGTTTAATATTGGCAATGCCCTATTTTTCTTTTTAGCTTCATCAATGGCAATATGCCATGCGCTTGTATAAGTGCCTATAAAAGTTTGAATCCAAAAAGCATATACGCTTTGTTTGTACTTAGCAGTACTTGGATCATTGGGTGTTGCAACATGTTTATGATGTCCTTTATTATGTTCGATAAAAAAGTGCATGTATAAACTAGTTAGTAATAATAATTTTGCTAATAGCTGTTCAAATGCATTTGTTCTGTGCCCCAGTTCGTGTGCAGCATTAATTCCAAAAGCCGCACATAATAATCCCATAGCAACAATACGCCCTGCAATGTCTACTGAGGAAATATCTTGTTGTAAGCTTCCCAGAAATAGGTATAACAAAACAAATTGTAAAGGAACCGTCAACCAAATAATAATATCGTATAATTTATTTTCCTTTGCTAATTGTTCTTCTACGACATCCAAATTTTTTGGATCTGGTGCAATAAACAATTCTAAAATAGGAATAAAGAAGAATACATATAAAAGAGGTACCCAACATAAAATGCCTGTATTGTTAAAAGCTAGGTAGCTTAATAGGTACATCACAAATGGTGTGGTATACTTGAAGGATTTTATAAATGCAACCATACTTAAAAGTAAGAATTTTTTACATTAAACCAAACTCAACCCTTCCATACTACTCCACGGTTACCGACTTTGCTAAATTTCTTGGCTTGTCTACGTCAATACCTTTATAGGTACCTACATAATAACTTAATAATTGTAAAGGGATTACGCTTAAAAGGGGTGCAATTACTTCATCAATATCCGGTACAAACATAATATTGTCAGACATGGTTGGTAGGACCGTGTCCCCTATGGTAGCCACTGCTATTACCTGACCTTTTCTTGCTTTTATTTCCTGAATATTAGAAACTACTTTGTCATAATACATATCCTTAGTGGCTACAAATACCACTGGTAAATTTTCGTCAACTAACGCAATGGGACCATGTTTCATTTCGGCAGCTGGATAACCCTCGGCATGTATATAGGTAATTTCTTTTAATTTTAACGCACCCTCTAGCGCAATGGGAAAATTATAACCTCTTCCTAAATATAAAAAGTCACTTGCGCCTTTGTATTGTTGTGCGATACTTTCAATCTTAGAAGTATCTGCTAAAATTTCTTTTACTTTTTCTGGGACGGATGCCAATTCATTTACTAAGTGTGTATAGCGTTCATCACTAATACTTCCTTTTGCTTTGGCCATTTTTAATGCCATCATAGTTAACACAGCCAACTGTCCTGTAAAGGCTTTGGTACTTGCTACCCCAATTTCTGGTCCTGCATGGGTGTAAGCGCCTGCATCACTTAAACGAGCAATACTACTTCCTACTGCATTCACCACCCCAAATATGAATGCGCCTTTTTCTTTCGCACTTTCTAAGGCAACCAATGTATCGGCGGTTTCTCCACTTTGAGATATGGCAATAATCACATCCCCTGGATGTATCACCGGATTACGGTACCTAAATTCAGAGGCATATTCCACTTCTACTGGGATACGGCACAATTCTTCAATCATATATTCTGCCACCAAGCCTGCATGCCAACTGGTTCCGCAAGCCACAATCATAATACGGGACGCCTTTGTTAAGGCTTCAATATGATTGTCTACACCTGCCATAACAATTTGTTGTTGCTCATGTAATAAACGCCCCCTTAAACAGTCATATATGGTATCAGGTTGTTCAAAAATTTCTTTCAACATGAAATGTTCGTAGCCACCTTTTTCAATAGCTGCTAATTCCATATCCAACTTTTGAATAAACGGTGTTTGTTTTTCGTTTCCTAAATTCTTTAAAATTAATTCGTCTGCTTTTACAATCGCAATCTCATAATCATTTACATACACTACTTCCTTAGTGTATTCAATAATAGGAGAGGCATCACTTGCTAAAAAATGTTCGCCTTTTCCAATTCCAATCACTAAAGGACTTCCTTTACGCGCAGCAATAATCGTCTCCGGATCGTCCTGATCAATTAATAAAATACAATAAGCACCTACAATTCTTTTTAAAGCAATTCTTAATGCTTCTTCTAAAGTACTTTTATTATTGTCCTGAATGTCTTGAATAAAATTTAACAATACTTCGGTATCCGTATCACTTTTAAAAGTATATCCCTTGTTTGTTAACTCTTGTTTGATTTGCGCATAGTTCTCAATAATACCATTGTGAAGCATTGCCAGGCGACCGTTATTTGATAAATGTGGGTGTGCGTTTCTATCTGATGGTTCGCCGTGGGTTGCCCAACGCGTGTGGCCAATACAAATAGGAGAGTGCATATCTTTCCCAACGACCGATTCTTCCATTTCGGCCACTTTCCCTTTCTTTTTATGTACTTGTAAATTACCATCTTGAATAATAGCAACCCCAGTGCTGTCATATCCACGGTATTCTAATCGCTTTAACCCTTTTAATACAACGGGATACGCTTCTCTATGTCCTATATAACCTACTATTCCACACATAATTTATGATTTGCTTATTATTCAATAATTTGAGCAAAATTAAACATTAATACGCTACGATATGTTAGTTCAGGACAATTTTGACTTTAGCAAGGATTACTGCTTAGAAGACGAAAGAGTCATCTTAAGACCCCTTTGTAGTTTGGATGCTGCCGAGCTTGCCACTTATGTATCCAATGAACCTGAGATTTGGAAATATTCCTTGGTGGCCATTCATAAATTAGAAGATTTAAATGGATATATTGAAACTGCCATTCAATCTCGAAAAGATAAAACAGCTTATCCATTTATTGTCTTTGATAAACAATCAAATAAATATGTTGGGAGTACAAGATTTTATGATATACAGTTAAATTTTGAGAGCACTCAATTAGGATACACCTGGTATAGTAAAGAAGTTTGGGGTAAAGGATTAAATGCGCATTGCAAATATTTATTACTTCAATTTGCTTTTGAGCAAATGGGATTTAAAAGAGTAGAATTTAGAGCAGACAATGATAATAAACGAAGCATTGCTGCCATGCAAAAAATAGGATGCACCGTGGAAGGAGTTTTAAGAAGTCATTTGCCAAGACCAGATGGTACTAGAAGAGACTCCATTGTATTAAGCATTACCAAAGAAGAGTGGGAACAAAATGTAAAAGCATTAATTAAAAGCCAGATCGCCTAATTATAATAAAGTGCCTTGTAAGAAATAGAAGGCCAATCCAAAATAAATAAGAATTGCAGTTACGTCCACTAATGTTGCTACAAATGGTGCAGAAGACACCGCTGGATCCGCGCCTAATCGCTTTAATAATATTGGCAACATAGATCCTGTAACAGTTCCCCAAATGACCACACCCACTAAAGTAAATCCAATGGTTATGGCAATTAGCATCCAATGATCTCCATAGAATCCTGGAGAAATCATATGCCAAACACTTACTCTAAAAAATCCAATAATTCCAAGTACTACACCTAATAACAGACCACTTATCATTTCTCTTCTTAAAATTTTCCACCAATCTGCAATGGTAATTTCTCCCACCGACATCGCTTGAATAATTAACGTGGATGCCTGGGATCCTGTGTTACCTCCACTTGAAAGAATTAAAGGAATAAAAGTTGCCAATACCAACACTTTTGCTAGTTCGCCTTCAAAATATCCCATGGCAGTTGCAGTTAGCATTTCACCAAAGAATAATACCACCAACCAAGTAATGCGTTTTTTGAAAAGTTTAAAAATGGAAATATCCAAGTATGGTTCGTTCAATGCTTCGGTACCTCCCATTTTTTGCATATCCTCAGAGAACTCTTCGTTGGTCACCCAAAGAATATCGTCAATGGTTACAATTCCTAACAATACATTGTTGTCATCCACTACTGGAATCGCTGTACGGTTATTCATTTTAAATACCTGACTGGCATGTTCCTGATCATCATACACATTTAAAGCAACATATCTTCCGTCAATAATATCTTTGATAATGGCTTCTGGATTTTCAATGAGCACGTCTCTAATTCTAATGTCATCTATCAAACATCCATTTTCATCAATAATATAAATAACGTCGATGGTCTCGTATTTTTTTCCGTATTTACGAATGTTATTTAAAACTTGTGCTACGGTATAATGCTCATATACATAAACATAGTCGGGTGTCATCAAACGACCCACACTATCTTCAGGGTATCCTAATAAAGACAAAGTAATTTTTCGTTCTTCCGGATCTAATAATTTTATTAAATCTCTAATGGCCGCTTTAGGTAGTTCTTCTAAAAAGTCGGTACGGTCATCCGGAGGCAATTCATTTAAAATTTTAGCTGTTTTGCGAGCAGGCAATTCTTTAATGATATCCTTTTGCTGATTGATGTCCAGGATCTTAAATACACTCACGGCACGATGCACCGTCATATGATCGATGATATTCGCTTCCTGTTCCGGAAATTCATTCACCAGTTCGACTACGTCGCTAATATTTTGTTCATCTAAAAATTCCGTTAAAAGTGATTCATCATTTTTTGATAGCACTTCCAAGAAAACTTCCGATAAATTAACCTCTTCTATTTTTAAATCTTCTGACATCGGGTGCAAGTTAAGAAAAATCCTAAGGATGCCCTATATTTAGGTCATGATTCTTCCTATCTTAACAATCGCTTCATCTCATAACAGGGGGAGGGGCGTTTTTACAACAGCACCCATTTCAGCGAATACCACCATTGAAATTGCGCCCGTTATTGTAGTGGATGCTAAGGGGCGTGAAAAATTAGAGCAAACCTTATTGTATGATTATATTTTTGAATGGGGAGCCGACATAAAGATGGCTGCGGTTGCATTGGGCTATATATCCATCTATAATCATTCTAATGAACCCAATTGCTGTTATGATATGGACTTTGAACAGGAGACCATTACCATTACCACATTAAAAGATATTAATATAGGAGAAGAATTATTTATTAATTATATGTGCCCCGAAGGTCCTTCGGCCGATCCAGTTTGGTTTGAGCAACATTAATTTAGCAGGATTAGCTTCAGTAACAATAAATTAAAAAAACATCCTTTGAGCTTTAGTAAATGACATACTAAAATAATACCAAACAAACAGGCATGGAAACCTTAATGCTATTTCCTGTATTGGTTAACTCACCAGTAATTTTATCTCTTTTAAATACGACAATATTATCGCTGTCTTGATTTGCAACCAATACCCAATTACCGTCTTCGCTGATGGTGAAATTTCTTGGCATTTTTCCACCGCTTGGGGTGAGTGTTCTTTTGTTTTCTGCTAATTTCCCATTTGATAAAATTGGAAATTTTGCAATATTATTTTCTTCCCCTCTGTTGCTTGCGTATAAAAATAAACCGTCGGAAGAAATATGAATATCCGCACTACCAGGTTTCCCGTTAAATGTGGAAGGGTGTGTGTAAACAGTTTGCATAAATGTTGTTTTCCCTTTTGTAAAACTATACACACTTATACTTCCTGTTAATTCTTCAAGCAGATATATGTATTTTCCATTGGCTGAAAATGTAAGATGCCTTGGTCCTGTGCCGGGCTTGGATTCAATAATTGTTGCTTTTTCAATATCCAAAGCCAAGCTAGCATTGCTTGAATAAGGATAAATGGTTACTTGGTCCATTCCTAAATCTGGCGTTAATAAATAAGCACCATTGGGAGAAAAGAAAGTGCCGTGAACATGTGCCTTTTCTTGTCTGTTTGTATTAATACTGCTTCCTGTATGTTGAATATATTGTTGTGCATTGGAAAGAAGCCCATTGGCAAAACGATGAAACTGCGTAATGCTACCACTCGAATAATTAGCTACAAATATATTATGCTGATCCGGGCTTAAAGTCACATAACATGGATCCGCACCCTTGGTTGTTTTTTGTTGTAACAGGCTTAGTTTATTATTATTCAATGAAAATGCAGAAATCATTCCACTGCTCGTTTCATTTACTGC
>CAIOYQ010000143.1 GCA_903862505.1 uncultured Bacteroidota bacterium | reverse complement strand
GTAAAATATATAATTATAAAGGTATTTGAATTCCTGAAGGCAGTTTAACAACCTCACTGTCTATTTTTATATAACCATCTTTTGCACTAGAATTAAAAACGATGTCAATTATGTCAGGAAATAAAAAAACTTTTAGAACGGGTAAAACCATTTTTGTTATTACATATTCAATATGTAATAAATTATCTCATTTAGATATTCATATTTTTAAAACGCTTTAATTTCATTTATCTGTGCACCTTATTGATTTAACTTCATTTTATATGAAAAATTAATCCAAATAATTATTCCTACGATTATTTTAATGATATTTACGCGAAGGAATATTTAGACGAACGCATCTAATAATTATCATCTAAACATAAATGTATGACCCCCCTCAAAACTGTATTTTTTACCACATTATCCATTGCATTATTTAGTTGTAGTAAAAGTGAGTCCACCACTACCCCAACTAACAATAATACCTCGCCCACTAGCACTGCCGTACCCGCGGTCTATTCAAAAATTTATGGTGCTGCTACTATTACAAACGATGGCACTTATATTACCATTAAAACAAAGAATTTACCCGATCATAAAAGTACCTATTACCCAACTAGCAATGCATTATATGAAGCTTATAGTGGGACAACCTTTGGCGGTTTTACTTTTAATAAAAATCCCAACTCAATAGTTGAACAATCGAGCACAATAAAAATTCCAGTAAACCCTAAATTAAATGCTGCACATGCTGCTACTCCATTAGGCCCCATTGGAATTGCATTAAATGGTGTGGTTTTATTTAACCAGTATGCGGGCCCTGCCAACCAGGCATTAACGGGCGAGATTGCTAGTTTTGATAAATATTATGGCCATCCTCAACAATCTGGAATGTATCACTATCATGTTGAACCTGTATACTTGACAACTGTTAAAGCCACCAAATCAGGGCTTATGGGCTTTCTTTTGGATGGATTCCCTGTTTATGGACCTCAGGAGGAAGACGGGACTTTAGTAACCAATAGTATGTTAGACGATTACCACGGACACACACATAAAACAGTAGATTTTACTAGTGGTACTTATCATTATCATTTTACCAATGAAGCTCCCTATTTAAATGGTAGTGGGTTTTATGGTACACCTGGTACTATTTCTCAATAATGAGGTTCACTATTTTTTTATTCATTGCAATTATATTCTTTGCTTGTAAAAATGAACAAGCAAATGGAGCACTTGTAATTGCTAAAAAATATTACCCCAATAAGCAGCTAATGGAGTATAGAGAATTTAGAAATGATATGAAAAATGGAAAACAAATTTCTTATTGGGACAATGGCAATAAAAGATTTGAATTCAACGCCGTTAACGACGCATATGAAGGGGAGCTAAAAGAATGGGATTATAATGGTAATTTATTTCATTTAGCACATTACAAAAATGGCCAGGAAGAGGGCGCTCAGAAGTTATGGTATGATAATGGTAAAATTAGAGCCAACTATGTGATTTTAAATGGCAAAAGGTATGGACTATTGGGAACCAAAAATTGTAAAAATGTATCGGATAGTATTTTTAATAGTAATTAGTTTTTGCATGTTTGCTTGCAAAGAGAAACAGCAAGACATCATAAAGATGCCTTATTATAATACAGCCGACTTTGAACCTATATTTATAAAAAATAAATCCGAAGTTCCTTTACAAATAAATCATACCATTGGTAGCTTTAGTTTCTTAAATCAAGACAGCGCTCTCGTAACGGAAAAGATTTTTGATAATAAAATTCATGTGGCTAATTTTATTTTTACAAGCTGTGGTAGCATTTGCCCTGTGATGACCAATAATTTTAAGATTGTAGGCGATAGCTTTAAAAATGATACGAACCTTGTAATGTTATCCTATTCCGTAACCCCTTGGATTGACAAACCTTTTGTTTTAAAGAATTACAAGTATAAAAACGGGATCACCAATTCAAATTGGCATTTTATAACCGGTGATAAATCTAGTATTTATAAATTAGCCAGGCAATCCTATTTTGCAGAAGAAAACATTGGCTTTAGTAAGGATAGCACCGAGTTTTTACATACCGAACATGTTATTTTAGTAGACCAGTCGAAAAGAATAAGAGGTATTTACAATGGCACACTTAGCTTAGAGATGCGCCATTTAGTGGAGGACATTAAAACACTTCAGCAGGAGGTTAATTAGAGAAAATAAAAATGAAAAAGGCCATCCGAAAGGATGGCCTAGGTCAACATTGATCCATTTTTAAGTAAAACCAAAACCCTATTCGAAAAATGTAACCTCTCCCGTACTTATATCATGAATGCCGCCTACAATTCCAATTTCTCCATTTTTTACCATCTCGGCAATAATGGGACTGTGTAATAAAATATTCTTCACAGATACAGCAACATTCAGTTCTGCAACTTTTTCTACGAAAATAGAATTACTTGAATTTCTATTTTCATTTACTGTATCCTCTTGATCTACTGCTTGCTTAATTTTATGTATTAAACCAGTTAGTTTTCCTAATTCAACATTATCACAAGCTCCTTTCACAGCACCACATTTGGTATGACCAAGCACTACAATAATTTTAGAACCTGCCACTTTACAGCCAAACTCCATACTGCCTAAAATGTCTTCATTTACAACATTACCTGCAATTCTTACGCTGAAGACATCGCCCAAACCCTGATCGAAAATTAATTCCGCAGAAGTACGACTATCAATACAACTTAAGATTACCGCAAATGGATGCTGCCCGTCAGATGTTTCGTTTGCTTGTTGTAACAGATTTCGATTAAATTTTAAATTACTTACAAATCTTTTATTGCCGTCTTTTAATAAATCCAAAGCCATTGATGGGCTGATGGATGTTTGCATTTCTTTAGTTAATGTTTTCATATATATTTTTATAATTTTTAGTCACAATTTTTAAAAGGAAAGATTATTGTATAATACGAGTTGGAGCTGTCCTCTTGTACTATTTTTTTGCGACTGAATTAAATACCCGGTCTCTATTCTTATATCTTTATTTATCGCATACCCAAGTCCTGCATAAAAACGATTTCGATCAAAATTTGTATTTTTTACATCTACAAATAGTTCATTGAAAAAAGATCCATACACCGAATTTTTATTCAACGCTTTCCCGTTCAATGGCTTTTGAGCTGATAAAAAGTATCTGGATCTAAGTCCAAATTCATTTGGAAGAAACCTTTCTTCTAGCCTAAATCTATGTGTGGTATAAAAGTTTTTAAAATTTTGCTTAAAAAGGTATTGTTGATAAATACGTTTCTCTTCTAAGACCGGCTTATCATTCAACTCATCGGAAAAATTAGTTTGAACATAAACACCCCCTAGCAATACGTTATGGTTTCCTGGTGTTAAATTATATCCAAGTCCAGCCCTCATAATTAATTGACTGCTTTGTTCTGGGACCTGCTTTAATCGATACTGAATATCTGATTGCAGGTTCCAATTATTGTTTATTTTTTGATTACCAAAATAAACAAACCAAGTTCCATCTGAATTGCTTTGAGCATGAGATCCTAAGGAGCATACCAGAACAAGACCCACTATAAAATATCGTATTGGAGACAACATGCTTATGGTTTGAAATTAATTTTCTCCAATACAATATTTTTTGTTTTTGCATTTAATTCATAGTCATTGATAATTTCAATCACGTCATATGCAATAGACTTAGAATTTGTACAATCAATGATTACTTTACTATTAGCTGGTATCCCATCCAACGTACTTAGCAAGCTTGCTTTATTAAAGAAAGAAACTTCTTCTGCAAGTACTAAATGATGCACTGCCTGTCCGTTGTTATCACTTATTATATCTTTCACATGATGTGAATTTCGATAACTATGTCTTAAGGTGTAAAATATGCCTACTAATATACCCACCGTGATCCCTTTTAATAAATCGGTAGCAATAATCGCAACAATGGTTGCCAAAAACGGTATAAACTGCTCCCATCCAAGCTTATACATTTGTTTAAATAAGCTTGGTTTAGCTAATTTATAGCCCACCATTAATAAGATGGCAGCCAAAGAAGCGAGTGGGATAAGATTTAAAAGTCCTGCTATAAAAATGGCACTAATTAATAAGAATACACCGTGTAAAACAGCAGACATTTTAGTTTTACCGCCAAAATTAATATTTGCCGAACTTCTAACAATTACTTGCGTCAGCGGTAAGCCGCCAATTAATCCAGATACAATATTACCCAACCCCTGTGCTTTTAATTCTCTGTTGGTGGGTGTAATTCTTTTATCAGGATCTAATTTATCAGTGGCTTCTACGCATAATAATGTTTCTAAACTTGCAACAATTGCAATTACAATGGCAATTTTCCAAACTTCAAAATTTGTTAACGCTTTAAAATCTGGGAAAGTGAATTGTCCAAAAAAACTTCCAATGGAATCAGGAACAGGAATGGAAACAATTTGTTTTTCATTCAAGCTATATGGTAATAATCCTTTTGAATAAGCCAAATTCATGCAAATACCCAATATCACTACTACAATTGGCCCTTGTAGCAGTTGAAATATCTTATGCTTTTTAGTAAGCACCGTATCCCATAATATTAAGATTGCCAAAGAAATGGCAGCAATTACTAAAGCCCCCGGTGTAATAAATTCAAACGCTTTTGAAATTTCAGTAAATGTATTTTGACCATCCGCTTGATTAAAAGCATCATCTCCTATGGCGTCTTTATCCCAACCAATCGCATGCGGAATTTGTTTTAAAATAATTAATAAACCTATACCGGTTAACATACCCTTGATGACTGAACTAGGGAAAAAATAGGCGATGAATCCAGCTTTCGCATACCCAAATAATAGTTGTAAAACACCTGCCAATACTACGGCCGTTAAAAATGCTTGATAAGACCCCCCTAAAGTACCGATTGCTGTTAAAACAATAACAGCTAATCCTGCAGCAGGACCACTTACCCCTAGTGGAGAACCACTAGCCATACCCACCACAATTCCTCCAACAATACCCGCAATCACACCCGAAAAAAGAGGGGCGCCAGAGGCGAGTGCAATTCCCAAACATAATGGTAACGCTACAAAAAATACGACGATACTAGCCGGTATATCGTTTTTTAAATGTTTAAATAGACTCATTTGACTTATAAATTTGTTTTACAGAACAAAAATAGTAAGAATATTTTAAATAATAGTATTACTATCATAAATAATTGTAAAATTATTTACTATTTTTGTAAAAATTATAGGGCCTGCCCGCTATTTTATGAAATTAGAAGTACAAATCAAGATGAACCCTTCCCTATACCTAAGGGACCCAGAGCAATCTGAACTAGGGAAAAATATTATAAATTATAGTATCCAGTTAATACAAAAGAATGGTTTTGAAGCATTTACGTTTAAAAAACTAGCAGAAGCCATTGGGACTACCGAGGCAGGTGTATATAGATATTTTGAAAATAAACATAAGCTACTGGTTTATATAATTTCCTGGTATTGGGATTGGTTGCAGTTTCAGATTAATTATCGAACCAATAACCTTAAAGACCCAATAGTCAAATTAAAAAAGGTGATTAAAATACTTGCCACGAATGTGGAAGATGATGTTATGACAACGCATGTTGACGAATCATTATTACACCAAATTTTAATATCAGAAGGATCCAAAGCATTTTTAACAAACCATGTTGAAAAAGACAATAAGCAACATTTCTTCAAGCCCTACAAGGATTTATGTAATACGGTAGGCGATATTATTTTGGAATGTAACCCAAAATACAAATACCCTCATTCTTTAGCTTCTACCATCATTGAAATGGCACATATTCAAAACTTCTTTATGAATAACCTGCCTTCTTTAACTGATTTTAACAAAACAAAAGATGAAGTAGAAATAATTAAATTTCTAGAAGACTTAGTTTTCAAAAGTATAGAAAAATAAGGCTACAAGATTGCATTCCATAATTCCGAACGCACTTCCAAGGATTTAAGAGAAGCAACCGTTGCCTCCTGCCATTTTTGTTCATCCTCCCCACACAACTCAGCTACCATTTGCAAAGCCAGCTGGCTATGGTGTCCGCCGTCCACTTCTATATGCCTTTCTATATAATATTTGAAAATGGAAACTTTTTCAGGATGTGTTGAATATATTTCATTCAAAATTTGTGTGAACATATCGGGAATTAAATCCTCTCTTCCAAAGGTGAATACGGCCGCTTTCACATGTAAGGGAGCATTTTGTGCGATTTCAAAAGTGTATTTTAAAAAATTTTTTACATTCTTTGGCAAATTAGCAGCTTCAATGCTGTCGTCAATACTTTTGCCAGCTTTCAATCTATCAACTAACAACAATATTTCTGTAGTGGAGGCACCCATCTGCTTCATGGCTTGCAGATACAATTCAAAGTGACTAATTCTATTACCTGCTTCATCTACATCCGATTCCTCACCAGTAACAATTTCGTTAATAAGAAACCTTGTATTCGCCGAACCAACTGGTATCCATGGCAAGGTCACACATGTAAGCCCTATTTGTAATGACTTTAACAAGCTCATAAAATCCCATACTGCATATACATGAAATTCTGTAAATTTCTTTAAGCCATTCAAATCATTTATATGCGCATAAACAGGATGTGCTAATAAGTTTGCCCTAGCGATATTGATCTTTTCTTGTAATTGTGTTATTTGAGTATTCATACGTATGATTTAGTCATTTTGAGTCAACAATTTATTGCGCTCGATTGTTATATTTTTGCAAAGAAACTAATTATTAATAAGCCTCCTATATTTATTATAAAAATGAATGAGAAATTTCCAAATATCATAAACAAAGATGGCGAAGCGATCTATTTTGGCTGCATATACACTGATGAACATGTCAATCAAATTTTCGTAGAATTGTCAAACAAAATAAATTGGTCAAATGAGACAGTGGTTATGTTTGGAAAAGAAATTACCACGAAACGGAAAGTGGCATTTTATGCAGATAAAGGAATTTCCTATACTTACTCCCAAAAAACCAAAAACAGCCTAGAATGGACGCCCCTATTGGAAAAGGTGAAATTAGATATAGAAAAATATACGAAGCAAAAATACAATGCTTGTTTATTAAATTTTTACCACAACGGAACTGAGGGGATGGGATGGCACGCAGACGATGAGCAAGAAATTGTACCCAATAGTTCCATCGCATCAATAAGCCTTGGAGCGCCCAGGAAATTTTCATTTAAACACAAAGCAACCAAAGAAACAATGTCAATTATCCTTGAAAGTGGCTCCTTACTAGAAATGAAGGGGGCACTTCAAAAACACTGGCTTCATGCATTACCAAAAACAATGAAAACCTTGGAGCCCAGGATTAATTTAACCTTTAGGCAAATGCGCGTAAAATAAATGAAAAACAAAATCAATAAACCCATAAAGAAAGAGAATCTGCCCTCAAAAATATGTCTTCATTGTAAAAGACCATTTTCGTGGCGCAAAAAATGGGAACGTAGTTGGGAGGAAGTGAAATATTGCAGCGAGGGATGTAAGAAATTTCGTGTACAACCTTAACTAACGCTTACTAATTTTATTCATAGCAATTGATTTTTGTCTTGAACATTTAAACCGCTTCATATCGGCACTTCTTTTAATTAAATGTTTTTGACTTACCCCACTATTTACTCTTTTACGCCATAGATTAAAACTATTTCGTTTTAATTCCTTTCGCATGAGTTTAATGGTATCGGCTTCTGAATAACCAAACTGAAATTGAATGGCTTCAAATGGCGTCCTATCCTCCCAAGCCATCTCTATTATTCTATCTATATCTATTCTTTCCATTCTATTGGAATAATAATTTCATTGGTTCTTCCTATAAATTCATAAGGTGCATTGTATCCTAAAAAACTATATTCCCCAACCACTTTGATATTCTTATCTTTTAGCATTTGTTCAAGTTGCTCTTTATTGGATTTAATTTTCGCATCCGTTGCATACCCCGAAAAGCTAATGGACGCAACATAAACAGGCTTACTTTGTTGAATATCAATAGATTTATCATTGGGGGTGGGTAACTCATTATTATTGTACTTTTCCGGCATTACAAAACTCATAGTAGAACCCTTTTCGGTCATATTCATAATCACAGGCGCGGTCATGGAAATTGACTGCTTTTGTTCATTGCCTCCAAATATATATCTAGCTAATTTTCTAAAGCCACTACTGGCTAAGCCCTTATAATCGGTTGCATTGGAGTAGATGGTTGCCATGGTGGCCGATGGGTAAAAGCGGATTTCAAACCGATCCTCTTTTAAGATGACTCTAAATTTTTGCTTTTCCGTTTTAACAGCGTTTATTGCAATAAATGATTGAAAAACAATGAATACGCCAATTAAAACAAGGCTTATTGTAAGTAGTTTCATAATATATTTTATATAATAACAACATTACGTCCAATTTGTTTGGTTATTTAACCCCTGCCTCGCTTTTATACTTTGAGAAATATACTTTTAAGTTTGCCTCCGATTTATATTTAGTAAAGTAAACAGCCCAGTCAGCTTCTGACTTAAAATTGGTCCAATACCAGATTCCAGAATAGGGCTTAGACTCGGATTTATACTTGGTCTCATACACTATCATGTCAGCCTCCGATTTGTATTCAGTTACATAAATTACCTTGTCAGCTTCGCTTTTGTAAGAAGTTTTATAAACCACCTGTGCTTGAGTGGTGTAGCTAATAAATACAATTACAATGATCAACAAGCTCTTTAATTTCATAAAATAGGATTTATAAAAGCCTGACCATTGATGCCAGCCAAGCCTTATTTTTAATTGAATGCCCTATGAATATAAGAAATTTCGAAAACAATTGACTACATTACAATACATTTTAATCTAATCACCAAAAAAAAATTATGCCAGCAATAGGATTTCAAGAAATACTAATTATATTTTTCTTAGCCTTAATAATTATAGGTATTTGTTTAATTCCTTTTATTTTTTTCTTAATTGAATTGCAGAATACTTTAAAAGTAGTGAAGAATGAAAATAGAAAAATGAAACCAGGTCAGGTTTGGTTGTTACTTATCCCTTTATTTTCTATTTATTGGTATTTTGAAGTAGTCGGCAAAATAGCAGATTCTTTACAAGCCGAATTTAAAGAAAGAAATATTCAAGTAGGAGAGGAAAAACCCGGATATTCATTTGGTAGCGTTATTTGTATTTTAGGAGTTGTCTCATTTTTAATATTTATTATCCCTAGATTATTGCTTTTGGCAACTGGACCCAGCAACTTAGGAAATATTCAATTGTCTGCTTTAATACTTTTTTTTAATTTCATTATTGGAATTGCGAATTTGGTATTTTTTATTATGTATTGGGTAAAAATAAATGGATACCGCAATAAATTAATTGAAGCTAAGAGAACTGCGTAATTTAGTAAGACGCGCGCTATCACTCGGAAATTGCTTTAAAGCACTATCTACTAGTTGTATTGAAAATGGATCCTTTGTCCCCAGCAGTTCGAGACGTGCATTCAAATACGAATTCCAAGCATTTGGTTCATTTCTAAATTTAATATAGGTATTAAAGGCCTTTGTAATTTCTATACTATCCTTTACCTTAACAGCCATAGGGATTAATTGATAGTAGTAAACATTAGCAGTAGGCCAATTGTAAAATGCCTTTTTAGCATACATTAATGCACTATCATTGTTTCCTTTTGCAGCAAAGTATTGAGCCATTACATAGTCATTATAATGTAAAAAAGGATTTGCATTCTTATCAGAATTTAATAAACGATACGCTTCATCATACTTTTTATACTTCAAATAATACCTGGCTAACATAGCAGGCAATGGCATGGTATTAAAAGATAAATTAGGTATGCTTGGTAAGCCTTTTACTTGGTCTATTGTCATAATAGGTACTGTACCTAAATCAGCCATCATATATTTTTGTAATCGCAGGGATTTATATACCATCGCGTTAAGGGCAATGGAGCCTACTAATAATAAAATCAATATTGCAATGCCTCCATTCGTAAAATAGGTTTTGAATATACGCTTATTTTTCTCCGCTGCTTCTTTCTTTAATGCAGAAAACGGCGCCACTAAAAAAGCAGCACTTATCGCAAACATCACTTGCATCACGGTTCTTTCCACTGGAAAATTTAAGGCAGCGTCTACAAAATAGCAGGAGATAGCCATTAAAGCAATGGTTGCTGCAAAATGGAATTTTGAATAGGCTTTGTTGCGCCAAATTTTTAAAGTAAACAAAAAGGCGAATAAGAAAACTCCTAAATACAAGACCCCGCCTATAACCCCAAGGTCAGCGAAATTTTCAATAAAGTCATTATGCAAATGGTAACGTACCACAAAATCATTGGTATGCTCCTTTTCGTAAAACAAGGATGACAATTTCCAGTTGCCGTAGCCATCCCCAATGAATAAATGTTTTCTTGTATAGTCAATGCCGGTGGACCAAAATTCCAACCTTGCATTTCTGTTACCACTAGAAACATCATTTGTAATATCAACAATTCTTTTTGCCACGGTACCATATCCACCACCACCTTTTTGAAGTGTTAAGGCATGTTTAATAACCAAATTAGATACAAAGAATGAAAATAAGATGGGTAGTACAAAGTAGGCCAGGTTGAAAAAAATAGATTTTCTACCCTCCTTTTTACTTACGATAAAGACGCCTATCGTATAAATGATAAATATCAAGAATAAACCTACAAATGTAGAACGGGTATTTAAAATAAATAATGCGAATAAAGTAAGGCAAAGCGATATGATACCAAAAATCTTGCCGGCAATTTTACTTTGCAGTATATAATATAAAATAAATGGAACGTTTATTAAAACACTAGCTGCTCTTATATTTTTATTCCCGTAAGCAATACTTCTAAGACTTAATACAATATTATCAAAAGGCTTTTGGCCTAGCTGCCAGAAAAATTCAATTGACAAAAAAAGCGCATCCGTAAAAGCGACAAGTGTTATTAAAAAGGCCAACTGCTTGAACAATACAAACATGTCTTTTTTATAAAATAGTACAGAGAGGTTAATGAATATAAAAAAAGTGCTTACTAACCGCGCCAAACAAACCAAGGTTTCCGTAGGATTTAATGCATAAAAATAAGATGCGATTGCCCAAATTAAATAAAGACTATACACCACTACAAATTGGCTTTTGAAAATACCTGCAATGGCTTCTTTAAACAGACTATAATTAAATAAGATATAGCCGGCAATGAGCAAATCCATTGCACTCACATATAACCACTGAAATCCCATGGGATCGGCGCCCCCCACTTCTGGTAAAAAATGTACCGCTAAATATAAGATTAAGCATACTAAATGGACCCAATTTTTCACCTTTTGCATGCTGCAATTTAGTGAAAAAAGCCCTATGCTTTATTGCATCACAAAAGTCTCATGCATTTTAGGAACAATTACTTCTTTGAAGCCTTTTTTACGCAAGCGTTCTGCAAAATGATCCTGCACTTCGGCTTCACCGTGCACTATATACAATTGCTTTACAGCTGCGGGAATTTGACAAGCTAAAAACTGCATTAAATCCTCATAGTCACCATGGGCGCTCATACTTCTAATGGACCCGACTTTTGCAATTACTGGATAGGTTTCACTATAAATGCGTACTTCTTTCTGACCATTCATTAAACGACCACCTAAAGAATGGGGCTCACAATAGCCCACTAATAAAATAGCGCATTTAGCATTCCCAATATTATTTTTAATATGATGCTTCACCCTGCCCGCATCGGCCATCCCCGAGGCAGAAATAATTACTTTAGGATGCAAGTCCTCATTGAGTGCTTTACTCTCTTCTACTGATTTAATATAACGCAACCCTTCAAAATCAAATGGATCGTCGTCCACTTCTAACACACGCTGAATAGTTTTATTAAAATATTTTGGGAATGACTTTACAACTTCAGTAGCCTCAATACTTAAAGGACTATCCACATAAATAGGCACATGTGGCAATCTCTTTTCAATGGACAACTGATTTAACTCATATAATATTTCTTGGGTACGACCCACACTAAAAGCAGGAATAATTAAATTTCCTTTGTTTTCTACACAGGTGGTTTGAATCCAATGCAGTAAATCATCCGGCGTCGTATGAATTAAGTCATGTAGTTTATCGCCATATGTACTTTCTAAAATGATAAAATCGGCAGGCGGGAAAACAGCTGGTGATCGCAAAATCATATCTCTATATCTTCCAACGTCTCCACTAAAAGTAAGCGTCTTTGTTTCGTCTCCTTCTTTAATTTTTAAGTTCACTGCTGCACTTCCTATGATATGTCCCGCATCGGTGTACAAAAGTTCTACACTATTGGTAATTTTAGTTGGTACATTATATTCAATAGCAGTGAGCAGGGGTAAGGTTAATTGAACATCACTCAAGTCATATAAGGGATCAATAGGAGGCAAGCCCTGCTTGGCTCTGCGCTTATTCCCATATTTTGCATCATCTCGCTGAATCATCGCAGAATCTTCTAATAAAATTTCAGTTAATGCCTTAGTAGCAGGCGTGCAATAAATATTTCCTTTAAATCCTTCCTTTACTAATTTGGGTAGCAAGCCTGAATGATCGATATGTGCATGAGATAAAATAACATAGTCCACTTTTGCTGCATCAAATCCAAAATTGGCATTTAAGCCGTCTGTATCACGACCCATTCCTTGAAATAAACCACAATCCAATAAAAATATTTCTGCGTTATCTAATTGTACCAAGTGCTTTGAACCCGTAACCGTTCTTGCTGCACCGTGAAAACTTATTTTCATAATTAAAAATTATACGACTAAGGTACTGATTAAGGAGAAGATAAAATCAACCGTTGATTTATAATGCAATGGTTGCGACTAAGTAGTCGGCAATTAAAATTAAAATGCAACTCACTACCACCGATCTGGTACTGGCTTTTCCAATTTCCAAGGCGCCTCCTTGTACATAGTAGCCAAAATAGGCAGGGACCGTACTGATAATAAAGGCGAAAATGAAAGATTTATAAAAAGCAATAGAGATATAATCTGTATTTAATCCTTTTCTAATACCGGTAATGTAAAGCTCATTGGGTATGGCTCCAGTCCAACCACCCACTAAATAACCACCCCAAATACCAATCACAGCGGAAATACCCACTAGCAAAGGAACCATTGTTAAAGCCCCCAATATTTTAGGAAGTATTAAGTAGTTTTTTGAGTTAATACCCACTATTTCTAATGCATCAATCTGCTCTGTTGTACGCATATTACCTAGTTCACTAGCAATTTTACTTCCCACTACACCGGCTAATACAATGGCTAAGAAGGTAGGTGCAAATTCTAAAATCATACCATCTCTAACAATAATTCCAATAGTTGACAAGGGTATCATTGGGCTTACTAATTGAGCAGATGTTTGCACGGTCATTACGGCACCTAAAAAAAATGAAATAATAACAACAATGGGCAGAGATCCAATACCAATATCATAGCATTGCTTTATGTATTCTTTCCAAAACATACGAACACTATCTGTTTTGGTGAACATGCCTTTTAACATCAAAAGGTATTTGCCAAAATGCGTGAAAAAATTCATAACGTAAAGTTAGTGATTTTCTAATGCTTACGCTTTTTCATACGTTTCCACCAACTGGTTCTTTGCACTTCGGCAGCGGTATCAATACGCGTTTTTAATTGCGCATCTACTACCGAAACAGTTGCCATATTGATAATATTGCGTACGTCTGAGCCAAGCTGCAATACGTTCACTGGCTTTTTTAAGCCCAATAAAATAGGTCCAATAATATCTACCCCACCCACTTCTTTTAATAAATGATAGGATATATTACCAGCAGTTAAATTAGGGAAAATTAACACATTCACATCCGCGTCCACTAATTCACTAAAAGGATAATTGTCTCTTAATATTTCTTTGTTAAATGCCAACATGCCTTGCATCTCTCCATCCACAATTAAGTTTGGATTTTTTTGTTTTACAATCCTTGTTGCTTCTGCCATTTTCCTAGCCTCTGGCGTATCGCTACTTCCAAAGTTTGAATAGCTTAACATTGCAACCCTAGGTACCATATTAAAATTGCGCACTTCTTTAGCTACTAATAATGTAATATCTGCAATCTCCTCGGCCGTTGGATCAATATTCACCGTGGTGTCTGCTAAAAACAAGGGGCCTTTTTTAGTCAATAATAAATACATACCCGCAATCTTACTTCCACCTTCCTCTACCCCAATAGTTTGTAAAGCAGGTTTAATGCCGTCGGCATAATTTCTAGTTAAACCGGAAAGCATAGCGTCGGCCTCACCCGTTTCCACCATCATGGCACCAAAATAATTTTGGGTACGCATTAATTTTAAACTTTCGTATTTATTAACGCCCTTGCGTTGTCTTTTTTGAAATAGTAAAGAACCGAAAAATTCACGCTTCGTTTCCATTTCATCACTACGTACGTCTATAATAGGGAGATCGGTGATATCAATATTATTGGCTTCGGCAATATTTTTAATTCTGGCTTCATTTCCTAATAAAATCGGATAGGCAATACCATCATCATACACGATACTAGCCGCTTTTAATACTTTAGTGTTTTCCGCATCCGAAAAAACCAATCGTTTAGGATCACGTCTTGCCTTATTGCTAAGGATGCGCATTAATTGGTTATCCAATCCTAAACGTTTGTTTAATTGTAATACATACTCATCCCAATTATTAATTTTAATTTGCGCCACACCCGATTCTATCGCGGCCTTTGCCACTGCTGGTGCAAGGGTGCTTAGTAAACGTGGGTCCAAAGGTTTTGGTATAATATAATCATTGCCAAAACTTAAGTTTTGTTGGTTATATGCCATATTCACAATATCCGGCACCGAAGTTTTTGCGAGTTCTGCTAAAGCTTTCACCGCAGCCAATTTCATGGCTTCATTAATTTGTTTAGCGCGTACATCCAATGCGCCTCTAAAAATATAAGGGAAGCCTAATACATTATTTACTTGGTTAGGATAATCGGAACGGCCTGTTGCCATGATAATGTCCTTACGAACCGCAGTCGCTGCTTCATAACCAATTTCTGGATCGGGATTCGCCAATGCAAATACAATTGGATTTTTAGGCATGGACGCAATCATTTCTGGCGTTACCACATTGCCCACACTTAACCCTAAAAACACGTCGGCATTTTTTATGGCTTGTGCTAAATTAATGTTGCTTGACTTTACTGCAAATGGTTTTCTGTCTGCTCCTAAGTCGGTTCTGCCTTCATGTAAAACACCGTCTTTGTCAAACAAAGTGAAATTTTCATAACGCGCGCCTAAGGCTACATATAATTTAATACAAGCCATCGCAGCAGCGCCAGCGCCATTTACAGCAAATTTTGCTTTGTCAATTTTCTTTTTTTGTAATTCTAATGCATTCAGCAAAGCGGCACTACTAATAATGGCAGTACCATGCTGATCGTCGTGCATGACAGGAATATTCATTTCCTCTTTTAGCCTTTGCTCTATATAAAAACATTCAGGCGCTTTAATATCTTCTAAATTGATGCCCCCAAAAGTGGGCTCCAATGATTTTACAATTTGAACAAATTTCTCGGGATCCGTTTCATTGATTTCAATATCAAAAACGTCAATGTCTGCAAAAATTTTAAATAATACCGCCTTCCCTTCCATCACCGGCTTGCTCGCCTCGGGCCCAATATTTCCCAAACCTAAAACAGCAGTACCATTGGTAATAACCCCTACTAAGTTTCCTTTCGCAGTGTATTTATAAATATCCGCCGGGTTGTTTTGAATTTCGGTACAAGGAATAGCCACACCTGGACTATAGGCTAATGATAAATCCTTTTGGGTTTTAGTTTCTTTTGTGGGAACTACTTCTATTTTACCAGGGCGACCGCCTGCGTGGTATTCAAGTGCTTGATCTTTTCGAAGACTTTCTTTATTTGGCATGTAATAAATTTATCACGAATGTTAGTTTTAACCTGCTACAAAGCTACTAAATTAATGGTAAAGGAGATATTTGAACCGCTAACTAATTGATTATTAATTAGTAATATAATATGTGCTTAATCCTTGTATAAACTTACGCCCAACCAAGCCATCATACCAACCCCGTGTTCAATTGCACTTTCGTCTACCTTAAAAACAGGCGTATGTACATTATGTATCGCATCAATGGATTCATTTCTAACACCTAGGCGGAAAAAACATCCAGGTATCACTTGAGCGTAATAGCCAAAGTCTTCGGCACCCATTCTAAGTTCTGTTTCTTCCACATTGGTGGCACCCATATACTGGTCGGCTAATTTCCAAGCAGCTTCTGTAAGCAAGGGCTCGTTGTCCACGGTAGGATATCCAATATCCACTCTAAAATCAATTTCAGCACCTGTTGAAATGGCCAACCCTTTTGCTTGCTGCATCATCAATTCATGTGCTTTAAAGCGCCAAATTTCATCCATGGCTCTAAAAGTGCCCATTAATTTTACTTCACTTGGAATTACATTGGTGGTGTTTCCTCCTTGTATAGAACAGATAGATAAAACAGATGGATTTTGCGGATTGCGATTGCGCGATATGATTGTTTGTAAACTTGTAATAAGTTGGGCCGCTACCAATACCGTG
>CAIOYQ010000142.1 GCA_903862505.1 uncultured Bacteroidota bacterium | reverse complement strand
TCTTTATGGATAAAATATGTTTTCACCTGGATGATAGCTAATTTCCTTATTTTTTAAAACATCCGATCTATAAAAGTTTACATTTTTAAATTGATGATTGATATACCCATTAGCTTGATCCGTAAAATGTTTTGATTTAGGATTGGAACTATTTCCTCCCGTAAAAATTGATTTAGCAGTTAATTTTGAGCCAAAGGAAATAATAGCAACAAAAGTATTACCCGTTGCACCATATCTAGCTTTAGAAGTTTTAGACTTCTTACTTGAATAAGCATTTAAAGAACCCATAAAGGAAGGAGTTGCAGTGACTGCCCAACTAAATAATGAATCAGAAGGCTCTACCCCCGCTGGATTTCTTTGAAATCTGTTGATCTTACCCCAAGGTATTAACCAAGTGCCCCAATCGGTATTTAAATCTTTAATGACACTATCTAAAAAAGCCAATTGCATAACAGGTGAAATGCTATCTAAACTAATGGCTGATCCGTTGGCTAATGGATAATTTATTTCGTTGGTAAGTGGGCGTTTTAATTTAGATAAATTATATTGTAAAACTTTCTCTACCCATAATACAGAAAGAGTGGTTGCTATACTATTGGTATCGGCTATGAAATCCCATTTACGAAGCAAATTAATGGGCTCTTTTAAACTTTCATTATTTCCATTTAAATCATAAGATTTAACCAAGCTTGGAATAAACTTATACCCATTTGCTAAATAAGGACTATGGCTCATATTAATAATGGTATCAATGGTTGCATTTTTAATATTTGTTAGTTGTCTAACTGCATTCACAGCCCTAGGCGTATGCCCGTCTGGAAGCATATAAAACGGCTTTTTTGCCATAATGGTATCATAAAAACCATTTCCATACAAAGGGGTTGAATTACAATTTTGAACCCAGCCATTAGCGGGATTCACATAATTAGGAATATCATTTAAAGCATGTGTGCCCTGCCAATTGGTCGCTGAAGTATTTCCAGGAACAGGTAATGTGTAGTCTAGTTTAGTATCTCTAATAGGTACAAAATTTCCGTGCCAATAACCAATATTACCTGCTTTATCGGCATATATCGTATTGGTACCCGTCATGACTCTTTTATCCAACCAACCTTTAAATTCATTAAAGGTTTTGCTTTTTGTTATATTCCAATGAACATTCAACAATTCAATATTTTCATTAATGGTTTTAGCAGCCAACCATTTATCATTTCGCTTTGCAACAACAGGGCCATGTAATGTTTTATAAGTCATAAAACTAATACTGTCATTCTTAGAACCATTTTTATATTGTATGGTGATTTTTGCTGAATCCACCGGAAGCCATTTATTGTCATACTCATATACATAATTACCGTTCACTTGTTTTGTGTTTTCAACAAACAAATCCTTAGCATCAGACAATGTCACTGTGTGCATCCATCCACAGAATTCATTGAATCCCTGAAAAATACTGTACTCCCCTAAAAATGGTGCTCCATATACATTAAGTCCTTCTTTACTTACTAACTGAACCTCAATACGATTGTAAAATTCAGAATGAGGATTTATAAGCAGGATTGCATTCTTATCCATTGTGTTTTTACCACTAATTGCCCAGCCATTTGAGCCCGCTTTTGGATCTTCTTTTTCAATCACGTTTAATTGATAAGAGATATTGTTATTTGCTGGTAATGGATACATTTTCTTAATATCGGCATCGGTTAAATTAGAATTATTGAGTGATGGGATATTATTTAAAAAGGGAACCCAGGGTTGTATTCTTTGTAATAATTTAGGCTTATTGTTTGGGTGCGTAAGTATATAGTAGTTAATACCTGCAGCATAGGCATCACATAATTTTTTTTGTTCAGGGCTACATTTTAAATAAAGCTGTTGAGCTTTAAGCGTGTCAATATATAATCTTGACCATAAGTCTTTATAGATAGCACTTTTACCCTGCACCTCAGACTCCCTGCCCATTCTTGAAATAATCACATCTTCTACTTTGCTAAAATACTCTTCGCACTGCACATACATCATCCCAAAAACAGCATCAGCATCTGTATTGGTATAAATATGAGGTACCCCCCAATTATCTTTCACAATTTCAATTGATTTTGCTTGCTTTTCCCATGCTAATTTTTCAGTAATGGTGAATGACTGTGCATAAACCATTGCTGAAAATATAATAAAGAGTAATGTTATTATTGATTTTTTCATTCAATAAATATATATAATTACCCACTCAATTTGTTGTATAAAGCTTCATTTTTTTATAAAATAATTAATTTATATCTGTGAAGGTAAATAGACCTATACCAACGCGCACTCCTGGGCAATCTTAAACAATTCAATATTTGTTGACACTTTCAGCTTCCTAAATATCACTTTCTTAATAGTAGATACCGTATTTGCTTTTATATTAAGCTGATCGCTAATTTCCTTGGTCCTTTGCCCACTCACAATTAAATCAAAAACCTCTCGCTCCCTAGATGCCAAAGTAGTTAATAATTCAATGCTCTTTATTTTTTTAATTTCCTGTATCATTTTATGATAATTTATTTATTGTCCATTATAAATACATAGCTATATCGATTCACCACCTGCTCTTCAATACTCTTTTTAACATCATCACAAGCCTTTAATAATTCACGTTCCCCTACATGCCTAATCACTACCTTATTATTCGCTAATCCATTCAATGTTTTGAAAATTCGCTTTGCTCTTCTTTGTGATAAATCTTCATTGTACTCGTCGGTACCATTACAGTCGGTAGCCGATACAATCACAATCTCACGTCCCTTCATATTCTTAACTCTATTGATTAACTTATAATATCCTTCCAGATC
>CAIOYQ010000141.1 GCA_903862505.1 uncultured Bacteroidota bacterium | reverse complement strand
CCATTAAGATTATCAAAAACCGATCCGATATAGGTGCCGGAACCCGAGGTTCTGATATGGGAATTGATGCTATTGAAATTGCTGCCATTAATCAGGGAAACGATTTTTTCCATAAACATTTATTTCAGGATGTGGTAACGCATAATGAAACTATTTATAATAAGAACACCAATAACTTCGCAAAACGAATTGAACATGTTGTTGAACAATGCCAGCGAGTTTCGGACGCCGTTAGTGAAAATTTAACCCAAGGTTTTTTCCCTATTGTTTTATCTGGAGATCATTCCTCTGCTTTGGGAACAATAAGCGGAATTAAGGAGGCTAATCCTAATAAAACACTCGGTGTTATTTGGATTGACGCGCATGCAGATTTGCATTCTCCTTATACTTCACCTTCTGGAAATATTCACGGCATGCCATTGGCAGCAGCATTGAGTATTGATAATTTAGATTGTAAAATAAATGAGCCAGGCGATATAACCACTTCACATTGGCATAGTTTAAAAAATATTGGATGCGCTGGGCCTAAGCTGAAGCCGGAGCATTTAATTTATTTTGGTGTGCGTGATTTTGAAGATGCAGAACAATTTGCAATGACAAAAAATAACATTCGATTGGTGAAAGTAGACGAGCTTAGGTATCGTGGATTAGATATTTGCGTTAAAGAAGCCATTGGCAAATTATTAGATTGTGACCTTATATATATATCATTTGATGTGGACTCTATGGATTGTGATCATGTCTCTTATGGAACGGGTACCCCGGTTCCAAATGGGTTTTTACCTAACGAGGTAATGCAAATTATAGAAATATTATTAGCGACGAATAAGGTTTGTTGTATTGAGTTTACCGAAATCAATCCCTTACTTGACAACAAGGGCAATAAAATGGCCGAAACGGCATTTCAAGTGCTAGATTATATTTCTGCGAAGATACCATCTGTGTAAAACATGAATAAAGCATTTGACTTTATTATTAATTTTTGGTTATGCGGCCTTTAAACTTATGTTTTCTTGGATGCGAAACCTTTGATCTTATTTGATAGTCACTACTAATAACACTTATATTCCCATCAACTTCTAACATAGCTAAGTCTACTTTTTGAATATCACGCGCTCCGTGCTCTCTAACCGCTGCTTCCAATTCCTCCATGGTAATTTCTGCTTTCTTACAGTTTTCCATATTAGCGACTCCATTATAAATTAGTAAAATTGTTTCACCCTGAATGATATTATTTATTGCTTTACTGCTGTAAAGTATTTTCTTTAAAGTAAAATTTACTAAAAATAAAGAGCCCGCTGCTATCAAACCGCCATTCAATGAAGTGTCAGGTCCTACCATTGCATTCTGTACCGAGTTGCTAATTAATAAAATAAATACTAAATCAATAACTGATAACTGTGCTAGCTCTTTTTTGCCAAATACGCGAATGGCAATAATCATAAATAAATAAACCAACACCGTTCTTAATATGATTTCTGCAATTGGGTTTTCAATAAGCATAAACCCTAAGTTCATTTTTAATAAAATCATAATAAATCTATTTTAACCTTGAAATTAGCCTTTTCTTTACCTTTTTATCTTAAATTCAATTACAATTTTAATAATCTCCGTATGAGAAAAGGATTTCGCCAGCTTGCTTTCATTTTTTTGATTTTTTTACTGACTACTAAAGGCTTGTTGGCGCAACAAGCAAATGATTATAGAAACGAAAGTTTATCCTTAGACACACGTGTAAAAAACTTAGTATCTCAATTAAGCTTACCGGAAAAGATTTCTTTACTAGGTTATAATAGTCAAGCCATTCCAAGGTTGGGCATTCCTGCCTATAATTGGTGGAATGAAGCATTGCATGGTGTTGCCAGAGCAGGTGTTGCCACTGTTTTTCCGCAATCTATTGGAATGGCGGCTACGTTTAATGATAGTTTAATTCAAACAATGGCTAATGTGATATCAACAGAAGCGAGAGCAAAATATAATTTAGCTATTCAAAAGAATCGTCATTTGCAATATATGGGTTTGACATTTTGGTCACCCAATGTAAATATTTTTAGAGACCCGCGTTGGGGAAGAGGACATGAAACCTATGGTGAAGATCCTTTTTTAACAGCAAAAATTGGAACTGCATTTGTGCAGGGAATGCAGGGGAAGGACGCAAATTTCTTAAAGACATCAGCTACTGCTAAACATTTTGCAGTACATAGTGGTCCGGAAGCCACACGTGATAAATTTAACTCCATTGTAGATGAAAAAGATTTAAGAGAAACTTATTTATATGCATTTCATTCATTAGTGAATGCTGGCGTGGAGTCTGTAATGAGTGCATACAATAGTGTCAACGGCGTACCTAGTTCTATTAACAATAAATTATTGGATACCATTCTTAGAAAGGAATGGGGATTTAAGGGACATGTTGTAACGGATTGTGGCGCCTTATATGGGGTTTCCGAAAGTCATGGTGCCACTGCAAATAATACAGCTACTGCCGCAGCAGCTATAAAAGCAGGCATTAATTTAGATTGTTCAACATTGTTGCAGAAGGATTTATTAGATGCAGTAAATAAAAATTTAATTACTGAAAAAGAAATTGATCACAATTTAACTGCACTTTTGAAAACGCAGTTTAAACTTGGTTTTTATAATTCAAAGAATAATGATCCTTACAAAAATTATTTAGGAGATAGTCTGCACAATTCACAACATATTCAGTTAGCTAGAATTGTTGCACAGCAAAGTATGGTGTTGTTAAAGAACGACAACCATATTTTGCCCTTAAAACAAGACGCCTATCCCAGTGTGATGATTGTTGGACCCAATGCTACCTCCTATGATGCATTACTTGGAAACTATCATGGAGTAAGTGACAAAGCAGTTAATTTTGTAGAAGGAATTACCGGTGCATTTGACCCAGCTACCAGAATTGAGTATGATTTGGGTTGTGATTTTAATGATACCACAAAATTTGGGGGCATTTGGGCAGCAGGCAACGCAAGTTTAACCATTGCAGTAATGGGCCTTTCGCCTGTATTGGAGGGAGAAGCGGGAGACGCTTTTCTTTCACAAACTGGAGGCGATAAAAAAGACATTCATCTTCCTGCAAGTGAAATTGCCTACTTAAAACAATTAAGAAAAAGTGTTAAGACACCTATTATACTTGTTATCACCGCAGGAAGTTGTGTAGACATTGCAAGTGTAGCGCCCTATGCCGATGCAATTGTTTTAGCGTGGTATCCTGGTGAGCAAGGAGGTAATGCATTGGCAGATATTATTTTGGGTAAGGTTTCTCCATCGGGTAGGCT
>CAIOYQ010000140.1 GCA_903862505.1 uncultured Bacteroidota bacterium | reverse complement strand
TGAACAAATATTATTATATAATACTTTTCTGAATAATTCTATCCCCAAGATTACTTATATTTAAGTACATAAATACCTGCATTATGAAACCACGTAGAGATTTTATTAAACAAATGTCTTTGGCTTCTGCCGCCATTATAGCTACCCCTAGTTTTGCCAACACTAATTTTTTTGCATCCGATATTATTAGAGTGGCCACCATTGGCGTAAATGGAATGGGTTGGTCTAATACCATGGCGGCCATTAAAGTTAAAAATGTCCAAGTGGTTGCACTCTGTGATATTGATGGGTCTGTTTTAACTAAGCGTAAACAAGAATTATTAGTAGCGCAACCCAATGTGAAAAACGTGGACACTTATGGGGATTACCGTAAAATTTTAGACAGAAAAGATATTGATGTTGTTATTGTGGGCACGCCAGATCATTGGCATGCTTTACAAATGATAGAAGCCTGTGCTGCGGGTAAACATGTTTACGTAGAAAAGCCTGCTGGAAATTCTATTGGAGAATGTGATGCTATGATTAAAGCAAAAAATAGATACAATAGTATTGTTCAGGTAGGTCAATGGCAAAGAAGTGAGCAACATTTTAAAGACGCTTTAGATTTTGTTCACTCAGGTCAACTAGGAAATATTAGAACGACCAAGGTATGGTGTTATCAAGGTTGGATGCGTCCACAACCTGTAGTTGCCGATAGTATTCCTCCAGATTATATTGATTATAAATCGTGGTTGGGCCCCGCTCCTAGTAGAACTTTTAATACAAGTCGTTTTCATTTTCATTTCAGGTGGTTTTGGGATTATGCAGGCGGTTTAATGACCGACTGGGGCGTCCATTTATTAGATTATGCAATACAAGGAATGAAAGCGAGTAATCCAATTTCTGTAAGTGCATTAGGTGGCAAGTTTGCTTATCCTGAACTGGCCGAAGAAACGCCAGATACGCTTACTGCATTGTATGAGTTTGATAAATTTAATTTAGTGTGGGACTCGGCAATGGGTATTGACAATGGTTCTTATAACCGAAATCATGGTATTGCATTTATCGGAAACAACGGCACTTTAATTTTAGATAGACAAGGCTGGGAAGTTATTGAGGAAAGTCAGGCAAAAAATAAAGTAGTTAAACCATTTGCCAAAGTGCAGGATGATGGAGTAGACAGGCATTGGGAGAATTTTATAGCGGCTATTAGAAACAACAATCCCTCTTCCTTAAATTGTTCTATCGAAGATGGAGCGCATATTGCAACGGTGGCGCAAATGGGAAATATTGCATTCCGTTCTGGCAAAAAAATAAGTTGGGATGAGCAAGCTAAAAAATTCACTGACCATGCAATACACAATGAATATTATATGAAGCAGTACCAAAATGGCTATAAACTTCCAACCCTTTAAAGATTTTTATGAAAAAAATACTTGCTTCATTAATTCTATCTGCTATAACCCTGGTGGCTGTTGCACAGGTGCCCGAAGGGAAAAAGGTAATTAGCGCCTTGTATATATATGATTTAGCCTCTGGGAAATCAAATTTAATCCTAAGGGAAAT
>CAIOYQ010000139.1 GCA_903862505.1 uncultured Bacteroidota bacterium | reverse complement strand
TTTAAAATGGATGGGAAGAACGAAGATCTTTTCTTTTTATCCAATGGCCATATCTCTCCTGTGTTTTACTCCGTGTTGTCAAGGTCTGGTTATTTTGATGTAAAAGAATTATCTACATTTCGTAAAATTAATTCTCGATTACAGGGACATCCTACTACGCATGAAGGCTTACCTGGCATTCGTATTGCGAGTGGTTCTTTAGGACAAGGTATGAGTGTATCCATTGGTGCGGCACTTTCAAAAAAATACAATGGCGACGATCGTATCGTTTATTCATTACACGGAGATGGTGAGTTACAAGAAGGTCAAAACTGGGAAGCCATTATGTTTGCTGCACATAACAAAGTAGATAATTATATTGCTACCGTTGATGTGAACGGTCAACAAATTGACGGCCCATTAAGTAAAGTGTTAAACTTAGATAATTTAGAAGATAAATTCAAAGCCTTCCATTGGACGGTATTGCATATGGACGGTCATAATATGGACGAAATTGTAGCTACTTTAGAAAAAGCAAAATCATTAACAGGGCAAGGCAAGCCGATTGTAATTTTAATGAAAACCACCATGGGTAAGGGGGTTGACTTTATGGAAACAGGACACGAGTGGCATGGCATTGCACCAAACGACGAGCAATTAGCAAATGCATTGGGACAATTAGAAGAAACTTTAGGCGATTATTAATAATAGAGGGCTATTTTTTTTTAGCCCTTTATTATTGCCCTAAACAATTCTTTCGTAAATTTTTGCCGCGGCTTTACGTGATGGAATCCATCCCGCTAATAAAGCAATAATAATAACAAGGGTGATAATGGCTACATAATCCATGGCCATCGGTTCAATGGGGTAATAATCAATAATAAAGGAGCCTCCGCCTAATTTAATCAGATGAAATTTATATTGCAACCAAATGAAAAGGCTGGCTAAACCGCCACCAATAAGCGCGCCCATCAGAGCCATCACGCCCGATAACAATAAAAATATTTTTTGAATATCCCATTGCGTTGCACCCATTGCATTTAATACATGAATATCTTTTTGCTTTTCCAATACCAACATCGTTAATGCACCTACTAGATTAAAGGAAGCAACCAACATAATAATAGCTAGAATACAAAAAATGATCCACTTCTCCACCTGCATAATTCTATACAAGTCGGCATTTTGTTGATATTTATTTTGTACTAAAAAATTGGATCCTAAGATTTGCTGAATCGATGCAATTACTTTTTCATCCTTACCCGTTACCGATAATTCAATTGCAGATAACTCATTGGGCTGTAAGTCAAATAAGTATTGTGCAAATGCGGCATTGGTAAAAACATACTGATCATCAAATTCCTGCTGCACCGAAAAAGCACCGGACTCCTGCACATTTAAAGTATTTAGTTGGCCAAGTTGCGTAATGGCCTTCCCCGACCTGTTTACTGCATACACCTGAATGGTATCACCTATCATACTTTGCATTAAACCTAATTTTTGTTCAATGCCAATCCCCATTATAAACATTGGTGCACTCGTGTCGCCAATGGCACACTCTCCTCTTTTTAAATACTTTTTTATATTATTAATGTTGCCATAACTATTTTCAACCCCTTTTACAATGGCAACCGTTTGCATTCCATCTTTTACCAACAAAGCTCTACTCTCCACAACCTTGCTGATTGCTTTTACCCCTTCTACAGATTTTAACTGATTGTATTGTGCTGCATGAATGGTAAAAAATTTTCCTTCCTTCGGGGTAATGCGCACATCGGCATAAAAATCGGCATACAAGGTTTTCACCACCGAAGTAAATCCATTAGACACACTTAAAATAGTAATGAGTGCAGCAGTACCTATTGCAATAGCAAATACGCTGACCCATGCAATAATTTGAATTGCCTGAAAAGCATATTTACCTCTAAAATATCGCCAAGCAAATAAAAAATGCACTTATAAATTTTTTAAAATCTCTTCCATTTTAAACACATAATCCAATGTGTCATCCAAATAAAAATGTAATACAGGAATACGCTTGAGTTGGTGTTTCATTTCTTCACTTAATCGCTTTTTAATTTCCCAGGACTGTGCTTGAATTTTTTTAAAACATGCCGCCTGATCTGTTACTTGAAACAAGCTTAGATAAATCCTTGCTTCCAGTAAATCGGGCGTCACTTTAACAGAGGAAATGGATACCATTCCCCCATTTACGATCGTGAGGCCTAATTTTAGAAATATGTCATTCATCGTAGTCTGGATTGCCCCTGCTACTTGTTTTTGTCTTTTACCTTCTTCCATAATCAAAATCGTTGATTCGCTGTAAAATTAGTTACTTTGCTGATTATTCCGAGGAATTGTTTAGATATGAAGAAATTTATTCGAATCATCAGTTATATAAAGGAATACAAGGCTTACATGAGCCTGTACACCCTATTTATATCCCTTTCTATAGTCTTTAGTTTGTTTTCCCTAAGTATGTTAGTGCCTTTTATGGACCTCATATTTGGAAGCAGTGAGCTTTCCGGAGTGGCAAAAGTAGCAAATGCGAATAGTGGGAGTTTAAAAGACAGCTTGTATACTTTTTTGCAAAACAATATTATCCAGTATGGAAAATTAGCCGCATTGGGCTGGATTTGCATTGGCATTGTCACAGCAGTTTTATTTAAAAACTTATTTTTATACCTGTCCTTTTATTTTTTAGCGCCCATCCGAAATGCAGTGACTAGGAAGTACTCCAAATTGCTTTATAATAAAATTTTGCAATTGCCTATTGGATATTTTACCGAGCAACGTAAAGGAGATATTTTAAGCAGGTCCTCTAATGATATTGCAGAATTAGAAACCTCCATTATGGGTGCATTGGAAGGCATGATTAAAGAGCCTTTAAATATCATTGGTATTATTATTGTATTGTTTGCGATTAGTGTGAAGCTTACTTTATTTGTTTTTGTTTTACTACCGCTTGCCGGTTTAATTGTGGGTCGTATTGGTAGAAGCTTAAAAAAACAAACTAATAAGGCGCAGGTAAAATGGGGTGAAATCATGTCCCAAATGGAAGAAACCCTTACCGGCTTAAGAATTATCAAAGCCTTTAATGCGGAGGGAAGAGTGAAAAAAAGTTTCTTTGGTTTAATTGACGAGATTTTTTTAATTAAAAATAAAATTTTATATAAACGCGATTTAGCTTCTCCGCTTTCAGAATCGCTTGGCGTAATCATTTTGAGTTGTGTGTTATGGTTTGGCGGTAAGCTAGTATTGAGTGGTGAGATTTTATCGGGGAGTTCCTTTATAGGTTACGTTGCCTTGTTTTCTCAAATTATTAACCCTGCAAAAGCCTTGTCACAGGCGGTTTACAACGTAAACCGAGGGACGGCTACACTGGACCGTTTAAATGAAGTTTTAGAAGCGCCCATTGTTGTAGAAGATCCATTAGATCCTATTGAATTAACTGGCTTTAATAATTCCATTGAATTTAAAGAGGTGGTATTCTCTTACCAGGATGCAACTATTTTAGACCGCATAAATTTGACCATTCAAAAAGGAAAAACTATTGCACTGGTAGGATCATCCGGCGCAGGGAAAAGTACTTTAGCCGATTTAGTGCCTCGTTTTCACGATGTGACCAGCGGACATTTATACATTGACGGAAAAGATATTAAAGCTTATAGTTTACACAGTTTAAGGCAACAAATAAGTATTGTTACACAAGAACCTATTTTATTTAATGATACCATTGCCGCTAATATTGCATTGGGGAAACCTGATGCGAGTGAAGCTGAAATTATTGAAGCTGCAAAAATTGCCAACGCTTACGATTTTATTTTAAGTAAAGAAGAAGGATTTAAAACAATGATTGGGGACCGTGGTAGCAAATTAAGTGGTGGTGAGCGTCAACGCTTAACCATTGCGAGAGCTGTACTTAAGAATCCTCCCATTTTAATTTTAGACGAAGCGACTTCGGCACTAGATACCGAAAGTGAAAAATTAGTACAGGACGCTATTAATAATATGATGAAAAACAGAACTTCTATTGTCATTGCACATCGCCTTTCCACCATTCGCCACGCTGACGAAATTATTGTATTGCAAAAAGGAACAATTGTGGAGCGCGGCAATCACGATGAATTACTTGCTCAAAATGGATACTACCGAAAGTTGATTGAAATGCAGGAGGTAAAATAAAAAGCCCTTCATAAATTCCCCATAAAAAAGCCTCGACTTTTTAGATCGAGGCTTGTATATCTTTTCTATACATCATCCAATTTGCGGATACTTATTCTGGAACGTTACTGCTGCTTTTTACATACCCTAATTTCGCTTCTAAGCTTAATGTAGCATGTGGAACCGCTTTTAAACGTGCTTTGTCAATTAACAAACCTGTTACTCTGCAAATTCCATAAGTCTTATTCTGAATGCGCATTAAGGCTTTTTCTAAATGATCGATAAAGGTAATTTGACGGCTTGCCATTTGACCTAACTGCTCTCTTTCCATACTCACACTGCCATCTTCCATGGTCATATATCTTGCGTCGTCATTATCGCCACCCAATTCGTCTTTGCGCGTAATAATTCCTTGTAAATAAACAAGTTCCTTTTTAGCAGCATCCAATTTACGGGAAATGATATCTTTGAATTCAGCCAATTCAGCATCCGAATATTTCACTAAAGTTTTAGTAGATCTTTCTACTTCTTTTCTTTTTTCCATTGGAACATATCCTGGTTGATAAGGCACACTGCTTTTTGCATTAATCTTAGGTACTTTCACATCTTTTAAAGGCTCGGCAGTTTTACGTACTGGCTTTACAGGAGGTGTTGGTATTTTTGGAACTGGTTTTGGAGGAGGTACATACTTTACAACAGGCTTTACAGGTACAGCCGCTTTTGTAGGCGCCGCAGCTGGTTTAGCAACTGGCTTTGCTGCTTTTTTTGCAGGTACTTTAGCAACCACTTTCGCTGGTATCACTTTTTTTGCAGGGGCCGCTTTTTTTGCAGGCACCGCTTTTTTTACAGGCGCTGTCTTTTTAGCAGGCACTACTTTTTTTATAGGTGCCTTTGCAGGAGCTGTTTTTTTAGCAGGTACCGCTTTCTTAACTGGTACCGCTTTTTTTGCAGGTACCACTTTTTTTGCAGGAGCTGCTTTTTTAGCAGGGGTCGCCTTTTTTGCAGGTGCTGCTTTTTTAGCGGGTGCAGCCTTTTTAGCTGGCATTGCTTTTTTAGCGGGTGCTGCCTTTTTTGCAGGTACTGCTTTTTTAGCTGGTGCCGCCTTCTTAGGCGCTGGTTTCTTTGTAGCCATATTTATCCTTTTTGTAAGACTGAAATTCTTAATTTTTGGTCATTTATTTCGACATCCACCCCATCTTCTATAGACGGAACCCAGTCAATTTCCAATGCCAGTATTTCGCGGCAAATATAATCGGAAAATTCATTAATGGAGTCCTTCAACTCTGTGTTATCCACAATTCGTAGTAAAATCTTGTCTGTAAGCTCAAAATTGGCCTCTTTCCTGATATTTTGGACCCTATTTACCAATTCTCTGGCATTTCCTTCCTTCAATAAAGCCGGACTTAGGGTAATGTCTAAGGCAACGGTAAGTGCATTTTTAACGGCTACACTCCAACCCGGGATGTCCTCGGCAATAATTTCAACCTCACTCACTAATAATGGGATGGTCTCCCCCTCTATGTCCAAGTTTAGGATCCCCTCTTTTTCCAATTGCGTAATTTGAGCCTGGCTCAAGGCTGTGATCACCGCCGAAGCCTGTTTCATCTTGGTACCCAATTTAGCGCCCAATAACTTAAAGTTTGGTTTTAGCTTTTTGCTAATCACTCCCTCCGTTTCGGTGATATAATTAATTTCCTTCACATTTACCTCCGCCAAAATAAGCTCCTCCATTTGTTCAATGGCCTCTTTTTGTTTTGGATCCAAAACAGGAATTAATATTTTTTGAAGTGGCTGACGGACTTTGATATTTACTTTCTTTCGAACCGACAATACCAAAGAACAAATATCTTGCGCCATTTGCATGCGCTCTTCTAATGCAATATCCATTTTAGAAACATCCGCTTTTGGAAAATCTACATGGTGAATAGAAGTTACATTATGTCGTTTTGTTATACCATTTAAATTTCTGAAAATTTGATCACAAAAGAATGGTGCAATAGGCGCCATCAATCTTGTAATGGTTTCTAGGCATTCATATAATGTTTGATACGCCGCTATTTTGTCCTCCGTATAAGTGCCTTTCCAAAAACGACGTCTACATAAACGTACATACCAGTTACTCAGATGCTCGTCCACAAAGGTTTCTATCGCTCGTCCAGCATTGGTGGGTTCAAAATCATCCATGGAAGTAGTTACCGTATGCACTAAACTATTCAATGATGACATAATCCAACGATCAATCTCTGGTCGCTCTGCTACAGGAATATAATCTTGTTCAAATTTAAATCCATCTACGTTTGCATACAATACAAAAAACTGATACGTGTTATATAAAGTACCAAAAAATTTTCTTTGAACTTCCTGTATGCCCGATAAATCAAATTTTAAATTATCCCATGGTGAAGCATTGGTTACTAAGTACCATCTTGTTGCATCTGCACCATAGGTGTTTAGGGTTTCAAATGGATTCACCACATTGCCTAAACGCTTACTCATTTTATTGCCATTCTTGTCCAACACCAATCCATTACTCATTACGGCTTTGTATGCAACACTATCAAATAGCAATACACCTAGTGTATGTAAGGTATAAAACCATCCACGTGTTTGATCCACCCCTTCACATATAAAGTCGGCAGGAAAGGCCTCGCCTTTATCAATTAAATCTTTGTTTTCAAATGGATAATGCCATTGTGCATAAGGCATGGCGCCTGAATCAAACCATACGTCCACCAAGTCCGATACGCGTTTCATAGATCGTCCAGTAGCACTTAACAATTCTATTTGATCCACAAATGGCTTGTGTAAATCCACGTCTAATTTGCCATCTATAATTTGCAAGTTCACCTCCTTATTAAAACCTTTGTCTTTAGCGGCAATATATAAAGTAGTTAACTCCTCAATCGAAGACACACAAATTTCTTCTGTACCATCCTCGGTTCTCCAAATAGGCAATGGCGTTCCCCAATATCTACTTCGGGATAAATTCCAATCCACCATATTCTCTAACCAGTTACCAAAACGGCCCTCTCCGGTACTCTTTGGTTTCCAATTAATAGTTTTATTTAATTCAATAAGTCTATCCTTTACCGCAGTAGTTTTAATAAACCAAGCATCTAATGGATAATACAAAATGGGCTTGTCTGTTCTCCAACAATGCGGATAATTGTGTTCGTATTTTTCAACTTTAAACGCACGATTTTCTTTTTTTAATTTCACGCAGATGTCTACGTTTACATCCACATACTCTTTTTCGTCTTTGTAGTTTTTTACAAACCGTCCGCTAAATTCTCCAACTCCTTCTACAAATTTTCCTTCTCTATCCACCAATGTAATAATGCCTAAATTATTTTTTTGCCCCACTTTATAGTCATCCGCACCAAATGCTGGCGAGGTATGCACAATACCTGTTCCGTCTTCGGTGGTTACAAAGTCGCCTGTTATAATTTTAAAAGGATCTCCTTCAAAGGTTGCTGGATCATTTGCTTCAAATGGCATAAGTTGCTCGTAACGCAATCCATTTAATTGTGACCCTTTACATTCAGTCAATATTTTCCAAGGAATGATCTTATCGCCTTCTGCAAAAGTTTCTATAGTTAACCCTTCTTCTTTAAAATATTTTGACAACAATGCTTTTGCTAACACAACGTTTACTGGCATTGCAGTATAGGGATTATAAGTTGCTACCAATGCATAGTCGATATTAGGACCCACTGTTAAACCTAGGTTAGATGGCAATGTCCATGGCGTTGTGGTCCAAGCCATATAATACACATCCTGATTGTTTTTATTATTGGCTGCAGCGTCAAATAAAAACTGAGCAGCTGCAGATGGCTGTGCTTTAAACATGGCCACAGCGGAAGTATCTTTTACATCCTTGTAAGTGCCGGGCTGATTTAATTCATGTGAACTTAATCCGGTACCTGCTGCAGGTGAATAGGGTTGGATACTTACACTTTGATACAAGTATCCTTTTTTATACAGGGTACTTAAGATCCACCAAAGTGTTTCAATGTATTTATTTTCAAAAGTGATATAAGGATTATTTAAATCCACCCAATAACCCATCTTGTTGGTGATATCATCCCACTCTTTTTTATATCGAAGAACGGCTTCACGACATTTTTGATTATACGCTTCAACAGATATTTTTTTACCAATATCTTCTTTCGTAATGCCCAATTCTTTTTCTACACCTAATTCAACTGGCAAACCATGGGTATCCCATCCACCCTTTCTTTTTACTTGAAATCCTTGCATCGTTTTGTAACGACACATCATATCCTTTAAGGTTCTTGAAATAACGTGGTGAATGCCAGGCATTCCGTTGGCACTTGGCGGACCTTCATAAAACACAAAAGGGGTTTTGCCTTCACGTAAAATAACGGATTGCTCAAATGCCTGTTCTTTTTTCCAAGCTGCTAATATCTCTGCCTCAATTGTAGGCAGGTGTAAGCCATTAAATTCTGGGTATTGGTTGCTCATAAAACGCTTGTCCTTACTGATTTTTAGGCCACGAAGGTACGAAATAGGAACGTAAAAAGCTTATTCAGGATTGCTTACAGGCGCTTCAATTTGTTCTTTTTCTACATTTTCGTCATTCTCCTTGCCAAAAAACTTATTTTGGAATATAAACAGGGTAATGACCCCAACGCTAATAGAGGCGTCAGCGAAATTAAAAACGGGTCTAAAGAACTCAAATTCTTCGCCCCCCCAAATGGGGAACCAGCTAGGAAAATGACCATTCTGTACAATGGGGAAATAGAACATATCCACCACTTTGCCATGTAAAAAAGGTGCATACCCCCCTGCTTTTGGCATAAAGACTGCAACCTGTGTAGTATACGGAACACTTTGTTCAAAGATCATACCGTAAAATAAACTATCAATGAGGTTCCCGACAGCTCCAGCAAAAATGAGTGCTGCACAGATAATAAAACCATTGTGGTATTTTTTTGCAATAAAACCTCTAATTAAAAATGCACCCCAAATCACGGCTACCAATCTAAATAGGGTTAAGATTATTTTTCCAAAGTCCCCTCCAAATTTTAAACCCCATGCCATCCCTTCGTTTTCTACAAAATGAAGCCTTGCCCAAGTGCCCAACATTAAGTGTTCTTCTCCAATAAAATAATTAAGCTTAATATAAAACTTTATAGCTTGATCTATTATTATAATGAGTGCAATGAGTGCAATTATTTTTTTACCGTTCATAATGAATTTTGAAATTAAAGCAAAGATAAGCTAGTCTTGGCTAATCTCTTTTGCTTTTTGCTTGTTGATAAAAATGGAATATAAAATGGATCCCATAATGCAAAATAAAATAACAAGTAAGGATAGCAACACTTGAGAATTCTTATCCATCCATAAATTGATATAATGTTCACCTAGCATTTTTACGCCTATAAAGACTAAGACGATTGCGATACCCTGTTGGAGGAACTCGAATTTATTAACTGCTCCTCTTAATAAAAAGAAAAGGGATCTTAATCCAAGAATTGCAAAAATATTAGAAGTATAAATAACCAAGCTACTTTGGGAAATACCCATCACTGCTGGAATAGAGTCCAACGCAAACACAATATCTATGGCAGCGAGTAATATCACAACCACAAACAAGCTTGTATACACGGGCTTATTATTATGGTCCCTAATTACAAACTTGCCATCCCCATCTGTAGATCCAATAGGAAGTATTTTTTTTAAGAACTTATATATTTTAGACTCGTGAGGATCGAAATTTTCGTCACCATCGGCCATGAACATATGGAAACCCGTATACACTAAGAAAACGCCAAAAATATAAAGTACCCAAGAAAATTTTGCTACCAATGCAACACCAACAGTAATAAATAAAATACGGAAAACTATGGCTGCTAAAATTCCAATAAGTAATACGCGCGGATAATTTTTTTCTTTAACCTTAAAGGAATCAAATATTAATATGAATACAAAAATATTATCAATACTTAAACTCCATTCCATGAGATAGCCACTTAGGAATTCTAAGCCTATTTTTTGCCCCTCTTCAATCCAAATAAATACAAAAAAGCCAAGTGCTAACAAAACCCATAAAAAGGTTTGTTTCAATGCTTGTCCTACCGAAATAATCGCATTTTTTTTACTCAAAAAACCTAGGTCAAGCACTAATGCTAAGGCAATTACACACCCGAAAACAGAATAAACGATTTGATCTTTGCTCATATGTGAAGGTAATAAAAAAATTTATGTGGTGAATTTACTTTTTCTTAATGAGTTCCATAAAAAATAAAAGCAAGTTAAAAGCAATAAAGGCCCCAATACTAATACAATCTGCCAAATTAATTTGGCGTTTTCTAATTTGTCCCTATCCAATAATCTTAGGACCAATATTTTATTTCGGCTTTCTAATAATCCATCCGGATCGTTTAAATAGGCGATACTATTTAAATAGAAGTTTCTATTGGCGAATTGATACCTGTCAAAAGGAAGCATTCCCATTGGCAATGGCTGTAAATTACCTTGCCCATCCTGCTCGGTTGCATTGGTAAATAAATCGGCATCTGCCACTACAATTTGTTTAGCGCTAGCATTCCCTTTGGAAATAAATACACTACCCGTATTTTGCAGACTATCACTCAATCCCGAAGAAAGTCTATTGGCAAATAAGGATGTAAACCTGCCTTCCAGCAAAACTGCCACAGGTATATGGTTTTGGTTAAAACTCAGAAAGTCGGCCTCCTCTTGTACACTATTGATAGCAATTAAATTAGGGGTGGTAATGGTCCTGCTATTGGTATCAGTGGTAAGCAAAATTGTTTTTTTAATTTCACTATTCGGCAATGTGTCTATACTTGACGGGAACATAGGCAATACCCTGTCTATATTTTGTGAAACTGGATTGTTTTCATTTCCATATAAAAAAGGATAATAAGGCCAAGGCAATCTTTCCATTTTGGGAGAACCGTCTGCGTTATTGCCAATTACAATGGGCAGCTTCGCGCAATTTAAATCTTGCAACAAATTGGAATTAATTCTTACACCGTATTTGAATAATAAATCATCTAGTCCCAAATTCCTATCAAATGCTACGTAATTGCCATTTGATTTTTTTAAACTGTCATAGCTAGCGTATAATTTATCTATTGCCCATATAATATTGCCCCCATTCATAATATACTGATCCAGCTTTAATTTATCCAATTCGGTAAATGGCTCGGTGGGCTTAATGATTAATAAGGTTTTGATTTTTTTTGCATCTGGGTAGCCCTTTTTTAAATCAAAAACAGAAAGACGATACTGATTTTTTATGGTGGCTCCAAGATCATTAACGGTCAAATCAACTTGTTGGCCATTGCCTGTTAAATATGCTATTTGCGGCACTTCTGTCCTGTTCAACAAATAAATAGCCTGTACGAATTTATACTCCAATAAAGCTTCTGCAGCATTGGCACTTGCCTCTAAATCCTCTGTAGGAATGTCTTTTACAACATTATAGGGTTTGAAATATTTTTTTCCAGCACGTAAATCTATCACCAATGGCTTGCGGCCTTCTACTTCAACTATCGCAGCCGGCACCATTAATTGATCCACTCTTTTATCAGAGGCGTTGTCCTCACTTTGTATTCTCTCTATAGGTACCCCTAGTCGAGATAAACTATCATAAAAATTTTTTAAGGCTTTGTCCTTATACGTTTTACTAGGCACTTCCAGTTCCCATTGAATATGCTTGGCATTTAATTTTTGCAACTGACTTAATAAGAGGGTTGTAGATTGTGCTAATTTTTTATAATTAGCGGGCAACTCGCCACCTAAATACAAATGTACTTTGACAGGTGCCTCTACTTGCTTAACTATTTCTTTTGAACTTTCACTTAAAGTATATCGATGGTCTTTGGTTAGATCTAATTGAACTGTAAACACGGTAGAAGCATAATTGGCAATTAAAATTACAATGAGTAATACCAAATATTTAACAGCACCTTTAATTTGTTCTATCGCTCCAATACCAAACAAAACTGCAATGGAAATAAAATAAATAAAATCGCTCAGGCCAATCGCTCCTTTACTAACATTTTGATAATGGTAGGCCAACCCCAATTGTGTCACATAATAATCAAAGCCGTCTTTTGAAAATGCAATCGCACTTAATCCATCAAACCCTTTAAATAAAAAAATGGATATGATAATGGAAATTAATAAGGAGACTAAACTATTTTTTGAAGTACTACTTGCAAACACGCCAACCATACTATACACCATGGCTAAGAAAAATAAGCCCAGATAAGAACCTAGGGTCGCCCCCCAATCCAATCCACCCACC
>CAIOYQ010000138.1 GCA_903862505.1 uncultured Bacteroidota bacterium | reverse complement strand
TTGATATATTGCATGCTTCCACCAATTCTATTTTCAGTCATGTATGAGATTCCAAAATCGGTGGTTGTTTTATTGCCATACAAAAAAATACGTGGATTAATCGTGTATCGCTGAAACTTAGGAATCGCCGTCAATCCAATAGAAGCTGGATCAAATGTAGTATTACTATTTTTGGATGCAAAAACTGTAATGCCAACGCTCTTAAACTTTTGACTATAAAAACTACTAAGATCCAGTCCGCCAGCGGAAGTTGCATTTGATAGAAAATCCAAACTACGTTCCTTTGTAGGCGTTTTAGAAACAAGATTTACAATACCTGCTATTGCACCTCCGCCAAAAAGTGTAGAGGAAGCGCCTTTAATTACTTCAACCTGTTTAAGGTCTAATGGTGCAATTTGTAAGAGCGAAAGGCTTCCCGAAAAACCTGAGTACATGGGATATCCATCTCTTAATATTTGCGTATATCTTCCATCTAAACCCTGAATTCGGATACCTGCATTAAATGATGTAGCAGATGTTTGTTGTGTTTGAATACCTGTACTTTCATTTAACATCATTCTGATGTCTCCGGGTTTCATATTTCCTTTTTCCGTAAGCTCTTCTCCAGAAATAACTTCTGTTCTGGTCAGTGTATTTGCAATTGTTCTGCTAATGCGCGTTGCAGTTACAACAACGTCTTCTTGCTCTTCTTCGATTTCTTCGAGAAACACTTCAAAAATTGTATCTGGTGTTTGAGGAATTATTATGGTTATTTCCTTTTCGGCAAAACCTGTATAGGAAATAACTATAGAATAGGTGCTCGCTAAAATTTGTTTGAATAATACAGAACCTGAACTATCAGCGATAGCTATTTTATTGAGTGCTATAATTTTTACACTAGCCCCTGTAAGCGGCTCTTTAGTTTCCGCATTTTTGATATTTAATTTTAAATTAGACTGGGCATGTATGGAAGAAAAGGAAATAAAAAGCGTAATGCATAACAAGATTAGTGATTTCATTCAATCATGTTTTAAATCAATTGTAAACTAAAATAACCAATTGCTGTAAATATTGCACAGCGTAATAAAACGCCTAAACTGCACCAAAATACCATTTTATTGGTAGGTACATTAAATCCTACCCCAATACCAATACTTATAGGAGCTCCAACACTCATCGTTCCCAATAAACCTAATCCTATGACACCATATTTCTCCCAAATTTTTAAGACAAACCCTGGCTCTTTAACAACTTTATTAGCTTTCTGCTTTCTAAACTTACTCAGCCACTTTTTTATGATGTCGCCAAGGTATGCAGCTACAAGTACACCCATTAAACCGCCAAGTAGACTATAAGAGAAAATTTCTAATGGATGTAGTTTAAAGGCAAATCCAGCTGGAATTGCAGCATAAATTTCAAAAGTAGCTAGACCAATTACACTAAGAATCTTGTACACCATTTTGTTCGTTCAATTATACCGAGGTGCAAAGGTATCGATATGTGTACTGTCTAGTCCTGAAATATCCTTGCATTTTTGAAATGTATGCAAATTGTATGTACATAAAAAAGCAGCTACGAGATATATTTCGTAACTGCTTTTTTTACTGTGGGCCCACCAGGGCATGATCCTGGGACCCCCTGATTATGAGTCAGGTGCTCTAACCAACTGAGCTATAGGCCCTGAAAATTTGGTTGCCCAAATAATCATGAGCGGCAAATGTAAAATATTTAGATTGAACGTCATCA
>CAIOYQ010000137.1 GCA_903862505.1 uncultured Bacteroidota bacterium | reverse complement strand
CTTACTAAGGATAGATGGGGGAATTTTGAAAGTAATTTTACTTTCACCCCTTTAGAAGAAGATGACAGAATTCTTGTTGAAACAAAAAAATATGGAGAATTAATGAACAAATATCCTGGACTTTTTTATTAAAGTAATTAAAGGCGTAAATATATATTGTAATCAAGTTAAAGGTATATTGTCATAATAATATAATTATGATAACATATAAGATACACATCGACAACCGAAACTACAGTTCCTTTACGACTTATGATGCGACCACATTAGAACCAACATCATTAGATAATTTTAGTCCAATTAACCATAAATTATTCAGTAACGACATTTTTACTTACAACAATGGTAAATCGGATATCATTTACTCTTCTATGCGCGTAAATGAAATCATACCAGCAGTCCTTATTATTGCCGATAATAAAACATATGGTCGTGAAAAAAGAGAAGGAAAGAAAGAAGGGCGATTGTTGTATAAATGTGTGCCAGATGACACCCGTATACCTATTTTTTTGGTGCCTTATGAAATCAAGCAACTCGGGTTTTCCAAGGCATTTCATAATATGTATGTCACCCTTAATTATAAGTCGTGGACAGATAAACACCCGATTGCAACTATAGATCAAATGATAGGACCCGTGGATGTACTTGATAATTTCTATGAATATCAATTATATTGTAAAAGCCTTAATACATCTATCCAAAAATTCAATAAAGATACTGCTAAGGCTATTAAAGACAAGGCCGAAGTTCACGACGCATTTATATCCAATATTTGTAAAAATTACTCGCAAATTGAAGACCGCACTGATTGGAAAACATTTACGATTGACCCCTCTACAAGTCTTGACTATGATGATGGTTTCAGCATAAAGAAACTAAATGATGGTCAAACGATGCTCAGTATTTATATCGCAAATGTAACCGTTTGGATGGATTCCCTAAATCTATGGTCCAGCTTTTCTAAACGCATTTCGACCATTTATTTGCCTGATCGTAAACGCCCAATGTTGCCGACTATTTTATCGGATTGTTTATGTTCTTTGCAAGCGAATAATCGCCGATTTGCGTTTGTACTCGACCTGTACATTAACCAAGAATTTAACATCAGTTCGATTAAATACTCTAATTGTCTTATCAAAGTATTTAAAAATTTCGCGTACGAAGAGCCGCAACTCCTGATGGACCCTGATTACAAATTTTTATATGAAACTACTAAACAGTTGTCGACCAAATATAAATATATTAGTAATATTCGTAATAGCCATGATATTGTTTGCTATTTGATGATTTTAATGAATTACACGTGCGCCAAAGATCTGCTTAAATCGAATACCGGTATTTTCAGGTCAACTATTATGAAAAATACTGGTGCAAAAGAATTACAGGCAAAAGAGTTACCAGAAGATGTTGCAAAATTCATTAAAATTTGGAACAGCTCTTGCGGTCAATATGTTGATCTAATGAGTATACCGGATAAAGACAAAGAACAACTAACAAAACACGATTTCCTAGAATTGGATGCATATATTCATATTACTTCCCCGATTCGACGTCTGGTTGACCTGCTTAATATTATTCAATTCCAGAAAAATCATAATTTAATATCATTATCAAGTGATGCCGATGAGTTTTACAAAAATTGGATAGGTCAAATAGACTATATTAATTCTACTAGCAAATCCATTCGCAAAGTACAAATGGAT